>JAOADU010000012.1 GCA_026417155.1 Bacteroidales bacterium
GATGTGTATAAGAGACAGATCTCCTGAGGTTCTTTTACCGATCGCAATAATGCCACAGCCCTACATAATGCAGCCGATGATTTAGACTTTAACTCATCAAACGGTATTCCTAAGCATTGATTAAGAAAAATTTTATTGGCATCGCGATAAGGAGGTAAAAAATGAATTTGTATCTGTTTCGATTGCAGATTCTGCAAGTCATTTGCTAAACTCTGATATGGTTTTGTTTTTTCAATTCCCGAAAGGGACGAAAGGTCTGCCATAGAAGGCTGTGTTCCCATCCATATTATATCATTTATGTCAACATCATCACCATAAAGAGTAGTTTTGCCATCATTTGTATCTATAATTGCAGCTAAATCGGGCAAATTTATTCCTACAAAGTATAAAAAAGTACTATCCTGTCGAAACGAATAACAGTTGGCTGGATAATTCATTGACGATTCTTTATTGCCTAATAATAAGATAATTCCATCTTTTACTAACGATAACAACTTTTTACGTCGTTCTACATATGAATTTTTACTAAACATAAACTATAAATTTAACGTTATATTAATATTAACTTTGTAATTTTACAGCAGTTACAAATGTAGTAATTTTTAACTTAATGAAAATTGAAATTTACTCGCCAGCTCGAATTTCACTTCTCACATCAATTATTGTAACTTTATTGTTAATTATTTTTTATTTTTTGTTGTTTGTTATCTTTTCAGATAAACTCCTCACTAGTTGGATTTGGGTAATTGTTCCTTTAATGTTTGCTGTTTCTTTTGTTGTTTCATACTTTTTCATTAGCAAATTATTAATTCATAAAATTTATCCTCTTTACAAAATTATATCACAGCCTAAAGATGAAGAAAGTTTTAAAAAATCTTTAAATATTTTGAAGAAAGCAAATGTTGATGTTGCCAATTGGGTAGTTCAAAAAAACAACGAAATAGATCGATTAAAAAAAAATGAAAAATTTCGTCGCGAATTTTTATCAAATGTTTCGCACGAACTTAAAACTCCACTTTTCTCCATTCAAGGATATATTACAACTTTGCTGGATGGTGGAATAGAAGATGCTCAAATAAATCGCACTTTTCTTGAAAAGGCTGAGAAAAACGTAAACCGTATGATTTCGATTATTCAAGACTTAGAGAACATATCGAGCATCGAAAACGGTGAACTTAAACTAAACTACGAAAACTTTGATATTACAGTTCTCATCCGCGAAATGTTTGAAATGCTTGAAAATAAAGCTAATAAGAGAGGCATTAAATTTTTTCTCATCAATCCTACAAAAACTTTTATTGTAAAAGCCGACCGCCAAAGAATTGCCGACGTAATTTATAACTTATTGTTAAATTCCATCAATTACGGCAAAGACAATGGCAAAACAACTGTTTATATTCACGATTTAAACGAAAAAATTTTAGTAGAAATATCTGACAATGGAATTGGTATCGAAGAAAAATATTTAGATCGTATTTTCGAACGCTTTTTCCGTGTTGATAAAAGTCGAAGTCGCGAACATGGTGGTACAGGTTTAGGATTAGCTATCGTAAAACACATTTTAGAATCGCACAATCAAACTATTTATGTGAAGAGCACCTATGGAGTTGGATCTTCATTTAGTTTTACATTAGACAAAGCATAATTATATGAGTACAAAAGAAAATTTTCGCGTATTAGTTGTTGACGACGAACCCGATATTGTAGAAATGCTTTCATACAATTTGGTTCGTGAAGGTTACGAAGTCGAATCGGCTTACGATGGCGAAGAAGCTATTCGTAAAGCTTTTTCGTTTAAGCCTAATCTTATACTGCTCGATATTATGATGCCTAAAAAAGATGGCATGCAAGTTTGCGAAGAATTGCGAGCAACCGATGAATTTGCTATAAATAAATGCATTATTGTGTTTTTAACAGCACGCAGCGAAGATTATTCGCACATTGCAGGACTTGAAGCCGGAGCCGACGATTACATTACTAAACCCATAAAACCCAAAGTTCTTCTGGCTCGGATTCAGACATTATTACGGCGTCACAAGCCCGATACCGAAAAAAAATCGCCAACAAATCAACTAGTATTTCAAAACCTTATCATCGATTTAGATAAGCGTATCGTGATGAAAAAAGATGAAATCATCAAATTGCCCCGCAAAGAATTTGATTTGCTAGTTTTGCTCGCATCCAAACCCGAACAAGTTATTCACAGGGATACCATTTATTCGAAAGTTTGGGGGTCGGATATTATTGTTGGCGATAGAACTATCGATGTACACATTCGTAAACTACGCGAAAAAATTGGCGAAGAACATATCGAAACCATTAAAGGTGTAGGGTATAAGTTTTTAGGTTAGCTTTCTCTTTCACAACTTAAAGCTAATCAATAATTTATTAAGGAAATTCTATTCACCTCTACTATTAAATTCCATTTGTCAGAATAATAATTTGTTCTATCTTATCCGAACTAAAAATATTTTACCTTTGCATTCAAAGGCTTTAACTTTTTATGTCTATCCAGATTTATGAAATACAAAACAGAAAAGACTTAAATAAATTTATATCTTTTCAGTTTGAGTTATACAAAAATAATCCCTATTGGTGTCCGCCGCTTTTTAAAAGTGAAATGGATACTTTACAATGGGGAAGTCCATCGTTTGATTTTTGTCAGGCACGATACTTCATGGCGTATCGCAATAATAAAATAGTCGGAAGAGTTGCCGCCATTGTTAATCACAAAGCCAACGAAATTTGGAATGAACAACGTATTCGCTTCGGATGGATAGATTTTATTGATGATTTGGAAGTTTCTGCCGCATTAATTTCGCAAGTAGAACAATGGGGCAAGGAACTAGGATTAAATGAAATACATGGTCCGTTAGGTTTTACCGATATGGACAACGAAGGCATGCTCATCGAAGGCTTCAACGAAATGTCGAATGTTTTCTCTATCTACAATTACCCATATTACGTTACACATATGGAAAAACTCGGGTTTCGAAAAGATGCCGATTGGGTACAAAACATCTTTACTATTCCTAAAGAAATTCATCCATTAGTAAGTAGAATTGCTCAAATTGCCAAAGAAAAACATCAACTTCGAGTGCTTTCAGTAACATCAAAAAAAGAATTGCTCTTATATGGCAAAAAAATGTTTCACACATTGAACAATTGTTTTCGTCAATTATATGGCTTTGTTCCTTTAAGCGAACGACAAATACAATCGTACATAGATCAGTATTTCGGTTTTGTAAATCCGCAATTTATTGCTTTAGTTCTTAACCCCCGCAATGATGTTGTGGCTTTTGGTATTTCTATGCCTTCGTTAACAAAAGCATTGCAGAAAGCCAACGGCAAAATTTTTCCGTGGGGATGGTGGCACTTACTCAAAGCACTTAACGAACGAGAAATTATCGAAATGTACTTAGTAGGCACATTGCCCGAGTATCAAACCAAAGGAGCCATTGCATTAGTTTTCGAACATTTGATGAACGCATACATCAGAGCCGGATTCAAATATGCCATTAGTGGTCCACAACTCGAAGAAAATATAAAAGCACTCTCTATATGGAAACATTTTGAGCATCGTCAGCATCTTGTTCGTCGTTGTTGGGTTAAAAATATTGAATAATCATGAAAAACGCTATAATTACTGGAGCAAGCGGCTTTGTTGGAAGTCATATTGTTGAAGCCTGTTTGCAAAATAACATTAAACCATTTGCTGCTATTCGAAAAACCAGTAATACCAAATATTTACAACATCCTGATATTCAAATATTATACTTAAACTTAAATCATAAAGATGAACTCAAAGAGCAATTAAATCAGTTTTTACATCAACACGGACATATCGATTACATTATTCATAATGCGGGTATTACTAAAGCAAAAAAACTAACCGACTTTTATGAACACAACTATCAAACTACAGTTAATTTAGTTGATGCTATTCTGGAACTTAATATTCCTATAAAAAAATTTATATACATAAGCAGCCTTGCTGCATGGGGGGCAGGAAATCCTACAACTTTAGAACCCGTTAAAAATTCTGATACTCCAAATCCCAAAACCATCTACGGGAGAAGCAAATTACTAGCCGATGAATACATACAATCCAAAAACTTACCTTGGATTATTTTCAGACCTACTGGCATTTACGGACCTCGCGATATTGATTATCTCGAATTTTTTAAAACCATACAAAAAGGAATTGAACCATATATTGGATTTAAGAAACAATATCTTACCTTTATTTATGTTAAAGATTTAGCTCGTCTCATTTGCCTCGCCTTAAGTAGCAACATTGTTCAAAAATCTTACTTCGTCAGCGACGGCAATGTGTATACTTCCGAGGAATTTGCTCGAATTACAAAAACTATATTAAACAAAAAAACAATACCCATTCGTATTCCACTTATATTACTCAAAATTATTGTATTTATAATTGAACTTTGCTACAAACCTTTTGGACGAACACCTGTATTAAACAAAGACAAATATTACATTTTATCGGCACTCAACTGGAAATGCGACATAGAACCAACTCTGCAAGATTTTAATTTTATACCGCAATATAATTTAACTACAGGCGTTAAAGAAACTATCGAATGGTACAAACAACATCAATGGCTAAAATAATTCTAACATTAATGGCATTTTCTTACGTATTAGTTGTTAAATCGCAAGAAGATTTTTACGACAACACGTCAATACGATATTCCGATTATATATACAAAGAAACCATACATACACCCATGATACATAAATATGGCAATGAGCTTACATATCCCTTTATAGAACTAAACTCGGCAGATACACTAATGGTGCAATTCGACGATTTTGAAACTTCGGTTCAAGATTATTACTTCACTATCATTCATTGCGATAAGAATTGGAACCCTTCGCGATTACTGTTCAACGAATATGCCGAAGGGCTTATGGATATCCCCATACGAAATTTTCAATTTTCGTTCAATACATTTCAATCGTACATTCACTACGAATTTACTATTCCCAACGAATATATTAAACTAAAACTAAGCGGCAATTACTTACTCATTGTTCACGAAAACGACCATCAGAAGCCAATATTAAGCTTACGTTTTTTTGTTTACGAACCATTAGTTCAGGTTCAAGCAACAGCAAAACAAGCAACCATCTCCGAATACATGAAAACACATCATGAAATTGACTTTTCGCTTACTTGCCATTTTAATTGTAATAATCCTTTTTCCGAAATAAATGTTGTTATCAGCCAAAACTTCCGATACGACTTAATCATAGACCAATTAAAACCTCAGTTCGTTAAAGAAAATGAACTTGTATATAACTACGAACAAGAAAACCTTTTCCCTGCAGGCAATGAATTTCGCTGGGTTGATGCAAAAAGTATCAAATTTCAGACCGAAAATGTACAAAAAATAGAGTACATTAAGCCTTTATATCATTACTTTTTATATCCCGACGAAAAACGCACCTTTAAGCGATATTTTCAATGGCAAGATATTAACGGAAAATTTTTAATAAAAAACGATTTTGCCAAAAACAGTAAAATTGAAGCCGACTATGTATGGGTACATTTTTTCTTACCCTGGGATGCGCCTCTTATTGATGGAAATATGTATGTAGCTGGTAATTTTAATCGTTGGCAATACAATTCGACTAATATGATGCGATATAATTACCAAAAAAAAGGTTACGAATTAAGCTTATTACTCAAACAAGGATATTACGATTATGCTTATGCTTTTCTGCGGGATGGAGAAAAATCTGCCGACTTCTCGTTAGTTGAGGGCAATCATTTCGAAACCGAAAACGATTACTATATTTTTGTATACTGGAAACCTAATACTGGCTATTACGACAGACTTGTTGCTATTTATGCAGTTAATAATCAACGACATAAAAAATAGTTAAAAATTTTTTGGTTTTTAATTAAAATTATTGTATATTTGAACATTCTAATCAAAAATTAAATTGTATGAAAAAAGTATATCTTCTTACTTATAGTCTTATTCTTTCGGTTTGGTTATGGGGGCAAACTTACCAAATCGGTCATCGTCAGGTTACATATACCGACCCAGCTCGCAATAATCGGCAAATTCAAACCGAAATTTACTATCCTGCCAACACAGCAGGCGACAACGTTGCCGTTGCTAATGGGCAATTCCCTTTTATTGTGTTTGGTCATGGTTTTGTTATGTCGTGGGACTCATACAAATGGATGTGGGATAGTCTTGTGCCATTAGGCTACATATTGGCCTTCCCACGTACCGAAGGAAGCATGAGTCCAAGTCATTCCGAATTCGGCAAAGATCTTCGGTTTTTAAACGAAAAAATTAAAGCCGAAGGAAACAACGCCAGTTCCTTCCTATACCAAAAAGTTGCTCAAAAATCGGCTATTATGGGGCACTCTATGGGTGGGGGAGCTTCGTTTTTAGCTGCCGATAATTATACAAACTTTACCACCCTCATCAATTTTGCAGCAGCCAATACCAACCCTAGTGCAATTACAGCTGCCTCAAGAGTTACGGTACCTGTCTTAATGTTTTGTGGCGAAAATGACGGAGTTACTCCTCCTCAACAACATCAAATACCCATGTACGACTCATGCATAAGCAGTTGCAAAACCCGAATTACCATAAAAGGTGGCGGACACTGCTATTTTGCTAATTACAACTTTAATTGTAACTTCGGCGAAATGACTACCAGTCCGCAACCTACTATCACTCGCGAAGAACAAATCGCTCGTGTTAACTACTTGCTTGTACCATACTTAAATTATATGCTCAAAGGAAATACTTCTGCCGGTACAACTTTCTTAAATCGCTTAACTAATAATAATAACATAACATACGTTAGAAATTGTACTACTACATTACCCGAACAAAACTTTCGACTAAATCCTTTACTTTATCCCAATCCTATAAAAAATCAATTCAATATTATAATGCCCCAAGAAACCAACAATGTTCAAATTGTTATTTACGACATTTTAGGAAAAACAATTTTTCGCGAAATTCGCAGTGGACAAATTATTACTGTCAATCTCAACGAATCTACACCAAGTGGCATTTATTTCGTTCAGCTTTCGGCAGGAAATGAACAACATACATTAAAAATTATTAAACAATAACTTTGAAAATTCTAAAATTCAATTTAATTTTGCTACATTAACCTAAGCATCTATTTATGACCGATCAAGAAAAAGATTATGTACGAGAACAAATTGTAAATGCTGCTGCTGTTGTATTTGGACGTTACGGATACAAAAAAACTACGATGGATGAAATTGGCATGGCTGCCGGTAAAGGCAAAACTGCCATTTATTACTACTTCAAAAATAAAGAAGATGTATTTAAAGCTGTGGTCGAAAAAGAAGCAGCACAACTCGAACAAAGCTTATTAGAAGCCATTGCCAATAAAGAAACTCCCGAAGAAAAACTTAAAGCATATGTCTATGCCCGCATGCGTGCCATGCTCAGCCTATCCAATTTTTACGACGCTATGAAAAACGAACTTCTCGACCATCTACCATTTATTAATAACATTCGAAAAGAAGTTGACAACAAAGAATTAGAACTCGTCAAATCTATAATTCAAGAAGGTTTAGAAAAAGATATTTTTCAGGTGAAAGATTTAAACTTTACCGCTGTTACTATCGTAACTACACTCAAAGGACTTGAAATTCCACTATTTCTCGAAAACAAAGTTGAAGACTTGACCATGTATATTGATCATCTTATTTATCTTATTTGCTACGGTTTATTCAAACGATAAAGCTATTGCTCCAATGTAGTAGCTGTTTTTCATGGTTTTTCGATTTGGTTTGGGAAGCGGCTTTATGCCGCTTTTTCTTCTGTAATAAAACCAATATTATGCTTTCGCAAATTTATTTTTTAAGCCACATTGTACCGCTGGCATCCTGCCAATGAAAAATCAATACTCCGACAAAGAGGTCTGAAACACACAGATATAAATTCTTGAAAAATATCTTTTTAAATAAAACTTCCATAAAATTTTCGGATATTTGTAAAAAAATCCATCTATGAAAAAACCGTCACGTTATACAAACAAACCAACAAGCGAACCACGGAAAAGCAAAGAAAAAAAAGCCACTAATAAACATCAAAAACAAGAAACATCAAAAACCGAAACTATTCGACTCAATCGTTATCTTGCCAATGCTGGTATTTGCAGTCGACGCCAAGCCGACGAGTATATACAAGCCGGATTAGTCAGCGTCAACGGCAAAACTGTTACCGAATTGGGAACTAAAATCAAGCCTACCGACGAGGTCCGTTTCAATAATCAAATCGTGCGAATTGAGAAAAAAGTATACATTTTATTAAACAAACCCAAAGATTACATTACCACAACTTCTGACGAACGCGGACGAAAAACCGTTATGCAACTTATTCGTAATGCATGCAAAGAAAAAGTTTTTCCTGTAGGACGACTCGACCGCAATACCACAGGAGTATTGTTACTTACTAACGACGGAGAACTTGCTGCCAAATTGTTGCATCCTCGTAATAAAAAGAAAAAAATTTACCATGTATTCCTCGATAAAAATTTAAAAAAACCCGATATGGAAAAACTAGTCGAAGGCATACAAGACGGAAACGATATACTAAAAGCCGATGTTGTATCGTATGTTGATAATGCCGATAAAAGCCAAGTCGGTGTCGAAATTCATTCAGGACAAAATCGAATCATTCGACGAATGTTCGAAGCTTTGGGATACAAAGTCATTAAACTCGATCGTGTCTATTTTGCCGGACTCACAAAAAAAGGATTACCACGCGGGCACTGGCGATATCTTACTCCTACTGAAGTTAATATGCTTAAAATGGGAGCTTACGAATAAATATTATGACTTCCTTTCAACTAAAATCAATACTTTTTTTACACTCAATATTATTCTTTTTATCGTCCTTTTCGCAACACATAATCAGTGGAAAAATTCTCGACAAAAAAACACGCGAACCCATACCATTTGCCAATATCATTGTCAAAAATTCTTCGTATGGAACTGTCTCCGATATTGACGGAAATTTTACACTCACTGTACCTCAACTACCTGTTTCATTGCAAGTTTCTTACATCGGATTTGAAACATGTAGCATCGAAGTTTTGCACCAAACCAAACAACTACAAATTACCTTAACACCTACAACTATCCAATTGCCCGAAATTATTATTAAACCAACTGAAAATCCGGCACTTCGAATTATTCGAAAAGTAATTGAAATGCGAAATCGAAACAATCCTGAGCAATTAAATTCCTTTCAATATATTGCATACAATAAATTGTATTTTACCATCGATCGAAAAAATATTATATTTACCATAGACACCATTCGTACCAAAAAAAACATTCACCGAAATTATCCGATTTTTACCGATAGCATATATCACTCTATTCGTCAAAAAAACTATACTTCTGCTTATGTCGATTCCTTTTTCAATCAATCGTATTTATTTTTAAGCGAATCGGTTTCGAAACGATACTTTCAGTATCCCGATCAAAATAAAGAAATCATTCTTTCTACGCGAACATCGGGCTTACAACAACCGTATTTTGTATTATTAGCCACACAATTTCAGTCTTTTTCGTTTTACAACGATTTTGTTACTATACTCGACAAAAAATATCTCAATCCGCTTTCTCCTTTGGCTATTGGACGTTATTTTTACGAAATAAGCGATACTATTCTTACTCAACATAACGATACCATTTTTGTCATTCAATTCCGACCCTTAAAGCATACATTATTCGACGGACTTAGCGGCACAGTTCACATTCATACACGACACTATGCCATACAAGCCATAAAAGCAGAACCTGCTGCTATTCAACCATTATTTTATGTCCGTATTCAGCAATTATATTCTTTTATCGATTCTATACAATGGTTTCCCGTGCAACTTAATACAGACATTAAATATAAAACTCTCCTTCTCACAGATAAAAACGATACTCTCCGCATCAACGATACGTCTTTCGTTGTAATAAGTAAAAGCATTCCTCTCGTAGGAATTGGTAAAAGCTATATCGACTCTATTACTATTAACACACACATTCCCAAAAAAACATTCAACAACGTAACCATAGAATTGCTTAAGCATGCTCATAAAACAAACGATACCGTCTGGACAAAATACAGAAAAGAATCGTTTGGCAAAATAGAAACAAATACCTATAAAATTATCGACAGCATTGGAAAAGAAATTAAACTCGATAAAAAAATACAAAGCTTAGAATACCTACTAAGCGGTTACATCCCTTATAAATTTATTCATTTGGGAATTTACAACTTGTTCGATTTTAACCGATTCGAAGGATTCCGTATAAACGCCGATTTACTAACCAACGACCAAATTTCTTCTTATTTTTCTATTGGTGGATTTCTCGGATATGCCTTTCGCGATAAGCAAACAAAATTCGGCATTCGAGCAAATATGAAACCCAATTTATATAACGACTTTCAATTTAATTTAGCTTCGATATTTGATACACGCGAAACAGGCAGCTTTCAGTTTTTCGACGATAAATCCGTTTTAAACAACGAAAGTTTCCGACGCATATACATAAACCGTATGGATTATCGTATGCAATACAATGCTAATGTTATTTTCAGAACATTCCAATATCTTAAGTCTATTATTCAATTCTCAACCAATACATTATATTTATCGGAACAAAACTGGTTTTCATACAACAACAATATCCACACACACTTGCAATACCAAGAACTTTGGTTTGGATCTAAATTTTTGTACAAAGAAAAATTTTTTCAAACTCTAAAAGGCCGATACAGTTTAGGTTCTTCATACCCTTCGGTTTTTCTAAATCTGCACTTCGGACAACTCAAAACTTACAAACAATATTACTTCAAAAGTGAATGTAAAATTAAAATCCCTATCCATTGGGGCATAGCAGGAAAGAGCCAAATAACATTTTTAGCAGGATATACTCCTTCAAATTTGCCCTTACCACTTGTTTATAACGGGAAAGGGACTAAATTCCTGAATTTTATGATATATTCCGAAAACACATTTGCCACCATGCAAGTCAACGAATTCTTTTATCATTCTTTTGCTTATAACTTCATACAACACGATTTTGGACATATACTATTTAAAATTGGAAAATTTAAACCAGGACTAATTTTACACCATAATATAGCCATCGGAAATTTACGACAAAACATATACTTTAATGCAAACACTACACATAAACCATATACCGAATGCGGAATACAATGTTATTCACTTTTCCGACAATCGTTCAATAGCTTTGGTATTGCTATATTTTATCGTTATGGCTACTACAAGTTAAACACCCTTTCCGATAACTTAGCTTTTAAAATTTCCATTTCCTATTCGCTATAAAAATTTTTTCATCTGTATGTACGTAATTTGATTTTTATTATATTTGCAAAAAGTTCTTTGACCGATTGATTATTAATGTGTGAAACATTTTGTTAAAAAGTGTTAAATTGGCAATGTTTCACGGCGACAAAAATGTTAAAAAAATGTTAAAACTGCTCTTATTATGAGCATTGTTATTTAAGGGTAAAACGATAAATTTAACATTTTTTAACATGTTACGAAAAGTTAAAATGCTCATTTACAGCACTTTTGAATTTTTGAACACGATACCTGTCAAAGTACAACGTCCATTAAAACAAGGATTGCGACATTAATGCGATGTGCGATACGCGTATTTAATAGCAGTCAAAGTACAACGTCCATTAAAACAAGGATTGCGACCGATAAATTCATTTAGCTGCTCTATGGTTTTCTTAGGGTCAAAGTACAACGTCCATTAAAACAAGGATTGCGACTGTATATCTTTTTAACAATGCCATCAGAATAGGAT
>JAOADU010000029.1 GCA_026417155.1 Bacteroidales bacterium
TTTATTAATGAGATTCACAACGGAGCCGATGATAATGCCTCGGGTGTTGCCGGAATGCTCGAACTTATGCGTTTAGTACAACAAATGCCAACTAAACGCAGCATTATTTGGGTTGCTTTTGCTGCAGAAGAAAAAGGACTACTTGGTTCTAAATATTTTGTTGAAAATCCACCTGTTTCTTTAAAAAACATTGTTGCGATGATAAATTTAGATATGATTGGTCGTTTAGATTCAATTTCTCAAACACTTTCCATCAGTGGAACTGGAACTTCCAAAATATTTAAAAAACTTATCCAAAAACACGCAAAAAAATTTTCATTTAACATATCTAATAATCCCAGTGGTGAAGGACCGTCCGATCATGCCTCGTTTTATCGGAAAAATATACCCGTATTATTTATTCATAGCGGATTACATGAAGATTATCACAAACCAACTGACGATGCCGATAAAATTAATTTTATTGGTATGAAAAGCATTGTCGATTTTACCTATTTAATCTTAGCTGATATTGCTAATTATCCACACAAAATCAAATTTTCCAAAACCAAATCGTATCAAAACAGCGAAAGAGAGCATAAAGAGGTTAAATTTACTTTAGGAATTATACCAGATGTAACAGGATCAACTGAAGGTTTGCTAGTTGAAGGAGTAAAAGCTGATGGTATTGCCGACAAATCGGGCATAAAAAAAGGTGACATTATTATAGCTATAAACGACAAACCAATTAAAAATATATACGATTATATGAACCGTCTTAATGAAGTTGAAAATGAAAAAACAATAAAAATTAAAATTAATCGTAACGGTCAAATTAAAGAAATTACAGCACGAGTATATTAATTACCAATATAAAATCCAACCATTTATATTGGAAAAATTAATTTTTAGCTTTTGCAATTCAATATTTGCCTCATCTCTTGTAGCAAAAGACTTATAAGCAATTCGCAATCGTCCCTCGCAATCCAATACTGTCAAATCGTTTTGCAAATCCTTTTGCGACGAAATAAAATCATTTACTTGCTTTTGGTTTGTGAAAGATGCTATGATAATATAGTATCGTTTCGATATTTGTTTTATGTTTTTATTCTCTTCTTTTAAATCATCTGCTAATTGAATTTTAGAAGAGTCTGATTTATTATTAGTTACTATTTGATTGTTCGGCATTAAAGCTACATTGAGCTTTGTTAGTGAATCAATCGTTTGCTCCAAATTACCTGACTCTTGGTGAGCTAAAGTTTCGTATTTATTAAAAATATTTGCCCCTATTTGCTCCGAATTATAATAATTTATTTTAGTTGGAAGCAATGAAAAAGTTAATACTAACGGAATAAATATCGCAGCTTTAATTAAGTGACGTAATATTTCTTGTTTGCGTTCGGGGAAAGAAAAAATAATAGAACGGTCAACTTGTTCTTTAATTAAACTAACAGGCTTTAAACCATAAAATAACGAATTAGCAAATGTTGAATCATATAAAATAAACTCTATTCTGTCGCTATTCTGTTTAAATCTTCCAAAATTTTCTAACTCAAACTCTTTATTGTAAGACAATTTATATTTCCATAATCGGCTAAACTCCTCAATATACTTTGTTGCTTCAAAGAATGATACTTTTAAAAATTTAGATAGTAAAACAATAAGTTCTCCATCATTTTGATTGATTCGTTGATTGAACCTTACATAACAACGAGGTGGAAAGAAAACATTTTGACGATCGTCGTATTGAGCCGATATCATTTCCACAAAAAAACCACCTACAGATGGAATAATTACATAGCCATCGTTTAATAACTTTTGTTTAATAATTTCGATAATCGTATGAATTAGTCGTTGTTCCATATTACAAAATTACTTTCAACGAATAACATCGAAAAACTAAAATCAAATAAGTTATCAACACCGAATCAACAATAGTTATGAAAAATTGTTACATATTAATGCAGTCAACTTTTTGAATATTTTTTCTAATAGATGTTGCATTATTACTTTTTTTCATTTAAATTTGCAGCCCAAATTAAAAAAAGACTTTATGATTATTGTTCCAGTAAAAGAAGGCGAAAGCGTCGATAAAGCGTTAAAAAAATACAAACGCAAATTCGAAAAAACAGGTATCATGAAAGAATTACGCGAACGCAAAGCTTATAAAAAACCTTCTGTTCGTCGCAGAGAAGAAATAATTCGTGCAATATACATACAAAAGCTACAACAAGGGTTAATTCCTAAAAAATAACTTTGTTGTTAATTTTCTTTAATTTTCATTTCTTAACGAAACATTTTATACCCTTGTTTCGTTAAAAACAATAAAATCTCTATACTACATTCATGGGGGGCAATATTACTAAGTTTATATCTTTTTTATCTAACGAAAAGCATTATTCAGATTTAACTATACTTGCTTATCAAACCGATCTCGAACAATGCCATCAATTTATTACAGCTCTAGGATCAACCATTGAGCATGCTACATCTAATGAATTGCGTTCTTGGCTTGTTCATTTAATTGAAAACAATATTTCACCTTCATCTATTCAACGAAAAATTTCATCACTTAAAGCTTTCTATAAATACTTATTACGCGAAAAAATAATTGACATAGATCCTACTAGAAAACTTATCGCTCCTAAAAAAAAATCACGATTACCCGTTTATGTTGAAGAAAAAGATATTATGTCTCTCTTTTCTACAATATCATTTAATAACAATTTTGAAGAACAACGCGATAAATTAGTATTATCATTATTGTTTGGAACTGGAATCCGTTTATCCGAACTTATTAATCTAAAAATATCCGATATAGATTTAACATCTCAAACCATTAAAGTTCTTGGAAAAAGAAAAAAAGAACGAATTATTCCTTTTGGTAATACTATTAAAAACGATATTATCCAATATTTGAATTACAGAAATAATCATGCTCCAATACCTTATTTAATATTATGTAATAAATTTAAAAAATCTTACCCTAAGCTAATTTACCGAATAGTACACCATTATCTCACATTAATTTCGCATGTAGAAAAGAAAAGTCCGCATGTATTACGACATACATTTGCTACTATACTTTTAAATAAAGGAGCCGATCTTAACGCCATTAAAGAATTGTTGGGACATGCCAATCTTGCAGCCACACAAATATATACTCATAATTCGTTTGAACATTTAAAAAACATATATACAAAAGCTCATCCAAGAGCGTAATTTATTAACTAAAATAAAAAAGGAGGATTTACTATGAAAGTAAAAATTCAAACAGTACATTTCGATGCCGACTACCGTTTAGAAGAATTTATTTACGAACGGATGAATAAACTACTTAACCGTTATAAATATATTATAGATGCTAATGTAACCCTACGGCTCGAAAAATCTGAATCAAAAGAAAATAAAGTAGCTGAAATTAGAGTAAATGTTCCTGGCGAACCTGTATATGTAAGAAAACAATCAAAAACATTTGAAGAAGCTGTAGATAGCACCGTAGAAGCCATTCATCGCAAAATGGAAAGAATAAAAGATAAACGGTAATCCTGCTTCAAAAATTTTTTAACAATAAGGGGTTAATAATTTCATTAACCCCTTAATTTTTTTTCAAAAAGTTTTTGAAATATGAATTAAATGATTTATCTTTGCGTCCTAAAATTTTGAGGTTCTTTGACTGCCGATGTAGCTCAGCTGGCCAGAGCAGCTGATTTGTAATCAGCGGGTCGGGGGTTCGAATCCCTCCATCGGCTCTGTAATTGGGGAGATACCAAAGTGGCCAACTGGGGCAGACTGTAAATCTGCTGGCGTATGCCTTCGTAGGTTCGAATCCTGCTCTCCCCACCAAAAGCGGGAATAGCTCAGTTGGTAGAGCATCAGCCTTCCACGCTGAGGGTCGCGAGTTCGAGTCTCGTTTCCCGCTCCAGAAGCCGATGTAGCTCAGTGGTAGAGCACTTCCTTGGTAAGGAAGGGGTCATGGGTTCAACTCCCATCATTGGCTCAATATAATTTTTAAAACGAAAAAGTATTAATCTATAAAACTGTAAATTATGGCTAAAGAAAAATTTGAAAGAACGAAACCTCACGTTAATATTGGTACAATTGGTCATATTGACCATGGTAAAACCACATTAACTGCAGCTATTACAAAAGTTTTGAATGAAAGAGGATTAGCTGAATTCCGTTCATTCGATTCTATCGACAATGCACCCGAAGAAAAAGAACGTGGTATTACAATTAATACTGCACACGTAGAATATCAAACCGACAAACGTCACTATGCACATATCGACTGCCCCGGACACGCTGACTATATTAAAAACATGGTTACTGGTGCGGCACAAATGGACGGTGCTATCTTAGTAGTTGCTGCAACTGACGGTCCTATGCCTCAAACTCGCGAACATATTCTCTTGGCTCGTCAGGTTAACGTACCTAAAATCGTTGTTTTCATCAACAAAGTTGACATGGTTGAAGACGAAGAAATGCTCGACCTTGTTGAAATGGAAGTTCGCGAATTGCTCAACTTTTATCAATTCGATGGCGACAATGCTCCTGTTATTCGTGGTTCTGCATTAGGCGGACTTAATGGCGACCCAAAATGGACAGCAAAAATTATTGAATTAATGAATGCTGTTGATGAATATATTCCTGTTCCTCTTCGCGACATTGATAAACCATTCCTCATGCCAGTTGAAGACGTGTTTTCCATTACCGGACGCGGTACTGTAGCTACTGGTAGAATAGAAACTGGCGTTGTTACTACTGGTGAAGAAATGGAAATCGTTGGTTTAGGATTCGAGAAGAAGAAAACTGTTGTTACTGGTGTAGAAATGTTTCGTAAAATATTAGACCGTGGTGAAGCTGGCGACAATGTAGGTTTGTTGTTGCGTGGTATAGATAAAAAGGAAATTAAACGTGGTATGGTTATTGCTAAACCAGGCACAATCACACCTCATACTCACTTTAAAGCCGAAGTTTATATTTTAAAGAAAGAAGAAGGTGGCCGTCACACTCCTTTCCATAATCATTATCGTCCACAGTTTTATTTGAGAACATTAGACATTACAGGCGAAGTTATTCTTCCACAAGGTGTAGATATGGTTATGCCCGGCGATAATGTATCTATCGAAGTTAAACTTATTTATCCTGTAGCTATTAATAAAGGTTTACGTTTTGCTATTCGTGAAGGCGGTAGAACAGTAGGTGCAGGACAAGTAACCGAAATAATTGAATAATAATGAAATCGAGGCTAAAGCCTCGATTTTTTACGGGTGCAGCTCAATTGGTAGAGTAGCGGTCTCCAAAACCGTTGGCTGGGAGTTCGAGTCTCTCC
>JAOADU010000001.1 GCA_026417155.1 Bacteroidales bacterium
AAAGTACAACGTCCATTATACTGAAACTTGGCTTTTGCGAGTTTACGAGCGAAAGCCATAGTTGAAGGATTCTGAGAATTCAGAAAAACAAGGATTGTTCTTCGCTTTGCGAAGAATAAACTCGGGTTTTGAGACCGTCAAAGTCCAACGTCCATTATACTGAAACTTGGCTTTTGCGAGTTTACGAGCGAAAGCCGTAGTTGAAGGATTCTGAGCATTCAGAAAAACAAGGATTGTTCTTCGCTTTGCGAAGAATAAACTCGGGTTTTGAGACCGTCAAAGTCAAACGTCCATTATACTGAAACTTGGCTTTTGCGAGTTTACGAGCGAAAGCCATAGTTGAAGGATTCTGAGCATTCAGAAAAACAAGGATTGCGACAGACTAAATCTTGTTTGCACTTCTCCAAACAATCTAAAGTTTAAATATAGTTTGATATAATGTTGAATTTTTTATGAAAATTATACATTGTTATTAATGTGCTGTAATAAAGTGAAAAGTGCTAATGAATGTTAATAAATTTTTTCATTAAGTTTATGATGACGTAATGGTTTCTAAATGAAAAAATAGTTTATATTTGCAAAAAATGTTTAGTATAGGTCGTTTATATGGTACATTTGCTAACCATTGATAAAAGTGAAACAAAATATCACATTTATAAATCAAGCTTTGAAAATGAGTTTTATTTGTTTATATTGGTTGAACTTAAGAGTGCTTATATTAAAATACATGAAACAAATTTTTTATGTTCGGAAGATATTTTAAGCCTGCGAAATGAAAATATCAATGGAATTATATTGTATGGTAAGATACCGTTATGGTTAAATGCAAGTTTAGCAATACTTTTTTCAGAAAAATTTAACAATTGTTTTATTGCAACTTACGATCCGAGGAAAGATGGTGCTATTGTAGTAAAAGGTTCTAATAATCGATTATGTTCGCAAGTAATTAATAATATACAAATACCTGAGATAAATGAGCTGAAAAATGAGAATAATAAAAAAAGTACTCAACAAAAACAATCTAAAACAATTGCCTTAATAGGTCCACCTAATAGTGGTAAGTCTGTTTTTTTATTTGCTATTAATGAAAAAATAAAGGAACTTAATTTACAAATATATTCAAACGATTATTTTTTAATTAGAGCATGCCCAGATGGTGAAGGGAATTGGTTTTATGAAACAGATAAAATAGTAAACGTTAAATTGCGAAAAAAACATGAGTTTAATGATGATTTTGTTGTAAACATAGTAGATGCAATAACACAAACAAAGAAAAATAAAAAAATTATCTTAGTTGATTGTGGAGGTAAAATAGATAAAAAAAATCAAATGATATTAAATGAATGTACTGATGCTATAATTATATCATCAAAAAAAGAAGCCGTAGATGAATGGAAAGGTGCAGCAAAGTTATGCAACCTGAATATTATAGCTATAATATATTCTATAACTGAATACAAAAGTCAAATAATATCGGATGTAAATGGACTATTAGAATTAGAATTGGGTTATTTAGATCGTTCAGATAAGCAAAAAGTAATTAATTATATTCCAAATGAATTAATTGAACATATAATAAATTAACTATATGAAGTTTATAAGAAATTATTTCAAGCGAATTGAAGCCAAACGTTATGGTATAAAAGATGGCAATCGACGTTATCCACCTTCCGACTTTGATGGTTTGGATGGAAAGTATTCGAATTATGAAAAACAATTAGTACAGGATGCAACAAAAGAAATTAATAACACTGTTAAAACGTGGAAAGATGAAGAAGAAAAAAATATTACACAAATAAAAACCTTATTACCTGATTTGTCGATAAGTATTAATAAGTTAAAGCTGGAATTAGAAAACACACGAAATAAATATGGTCAATATGTACAAGTAGAACAAATCAAGAAATTTAAATTTTTTTCTTTTCTTGTATTTTTATTTGTTTTTTTATTATTAGGTGAAATATTTGTTAATATTTATAGTTTTAAGTTTTTACGCGAACCAGGGATTACAACGATTGCTTTGGGAATTGTTTTAACTATTATTATTCCATTTTCAGGAATTTTAATAGGTTATCAGTTAAGACCAAAAGATAAGCAATTTTTAGGCTTAATCTTCGGTTTTGTATTATTACTATTAAGTTTATTAATTATCTACAATATCGCAAAAGGTAGAGAGATAGCATTAGCTCAAAAAGTTCATGATGAAAATGTTATTAACACGGCTTTTTATATTTTTTTGGGTATGAATATTGTATTTTTTGTATTCTCATTAAAAGAAGGTTATAAGTATTCGTATACATACTTACGCATACAAAATGCTTATAAAGATGTGAATAAAAGAAAACGTCAATTTTTTAATAGAATTAATCGGTTGCACGATGGTTTAAGTAAAGCTGTAGTAAAAGTAAGAAATGCGATAACTCATTATAACAAATTCGCAATTATATACAGAGATTTTAATATTAAAGCAAGAGGTTATTCGAAAGATCCTTTACCTCAGTATTTTACCAAAGAATTTAAATTACCTATTGAAATCAATAATGAGATCGCAAGATACCTAATATCTGAAAATGCTCATGCTTTATACGATGATTTCTTAAATGAAATTAAAGAAGTAAAATTGGGTTACGAAAAAATAAATGAAATTGATAATATTATAAATAGTTGAAAAATGAAAACACAGTCTGTTTTTAAGAAATGGATATATTTTCTTGTTTTACTGTTAATTTTTTCCTGTCAATCAGAGAAACCCATAAAAGATTATCCAAATGTATTGATAATGGTTGATTTTACTTACAGTGTGAGTGATGCATTTCAACATTATGAAGAAAATTTAATAAAGATAGTTAATAAACTTCCAGAAGGAAGCAGAATAATAATAGGAAAAATAAAAGAAACAACGGAAGCAACTTTTGTTCCATTGATAGATGCAACGTTCCCTACATTAAATTATTTAACAGATAATGAATTAGATTTTAAAGATAAAACAGACTCAATACGAAATTATATAATTTCAACGATGAAAGAAGAGTTTGAAAATCCTACAATTCATCGAAGTACTAATGTTTTATCGAGTTTAAATTTAGCTAAAGAATTATTCCCCGGAGCCAAAAATATATATTTAATTCTCATGTCCGATATGTTACATAACTCTATTGATTTTAGTCTTGAAAAATCGAAAATCAACGAAAAATTTATTGACAAAACGATAAATATGCTAAAAGAAAAAGAAAAGCTTCCAGATTTAAGTAATGTAAAAATTTATGTAGTTGGAGCAAGAGCAGAATATGACGATCGATACTCACAAATAAAAAAATTTTGGATGCGTGTATTTAAAGAAACAAATGCTCAAGTTTTGTCATATGGCCATTCTTTAGTAAATATTGATATTAAATAAGACTTATTCGAGTTGGTAAGTAGTGTTGTTTTTAGCAATGATTACATTTGAAAAGCCATTTTGTTGCAGTTTAATTTTCATTTCTTTTAGGGTAGCGGGTTCGCCATGAACAAGATAAATGGTTGAGGTTTTGTTTTGTGAAAGAAGATGAACAATATCAATAAAATCGCCATGTCCCGAAAATAAGTCGTATTTTTTCCATTCAAGGTAAATAGGTATTTCTTTTCCGTCAAAGGAAACAGAATTTTTGTTATTTATAATTTGCCACCCTGGTGTACCTTTCGATTGAAAACCAACGAAACACAAAAATACATCTCTTCGTGGTAAAAGGAACGGTAGCAGCATTTTACTGTACGAAAAATTCATCATACCGCTTGTGGTTATTAGAATACACGGTCCGTTTAAATGGGAAGGAAGATGGGGAAAATAATTTTGTAAAAAATGTGGTTCAAAGTTATCGGTAAATTCGTTTTTGATATTACTCATCGAATAAATATTGTTATATTTTTGGGCAGTAGGTGAAGGTACATAAATAGGATAATGTATAGGTAGTTTGCCTTCGGATTTTGCTTTGTTTAAAACATAGAGTATTTTCTGAGTACGATCGAGTGCAAACGAAGGAATCCAAACAATTTTATTTTGCCTTAATTGGTTTGATACATCATTTATGAATTCATTGAGTTGTTGTTCGTAATTTCTGTTTCTTTCTTTATTTCCGTATGTACCTTCTATAATTACAAAGTCTGCTTTAGGAAAAGGCTGGTAATAATTATACAAAATTTTGATATCATTGCCAATATCACCCGAAAATATGATAGATTTTTCGGTAATATCAGTAGTAATATTAACTAAAAAAGCTGCAGCACCCGGAATATGAAATGTTGGGATAGCTTGAATAGATATATTATCGTTAATATTTATATTTTCAGCATATGATATTGTTGATGTATTAGTAAATATTTGATTTAGTTCTATTTTTGTGCATTCCTTGCAAGGAAATATGCGATCGTAGTTTAAATAATTTTTTAGTTCTTGGAGCGAGCCGTTGAAGTTAATTCTATTCTTTATTTTAGAAGAATAGTAGCAGTTATTCCAATGAGCAGTGATAGTATATTTTTTTTTGTTATTAATAATCCAGCGACGAGGTGAAGGATCGTATAAAATTTGATTTTGTAGGGCAATTTGTAGTATGCTGGCTGTAGTATTTGTAGTATAAAGTTTGCCCGAAAAGCCACTCCGATAAAGTTGGCTAATTTTACCACAGTGATCCATATGGGCATGAGTTAATAATAAGTAATGTATTTTCTGAGGGTCAAACATGAATTCTTTATGAGCACGAAAATTTACTTGTTCGTTTTCTTCTTCGTATAAATAACTTCCGCAATCGATAAGTATTTTAGTTGTATCTATATTAAGTAAAGCGCAGCTTCCGCCAATTTCTTCTGCTCCTCCGTAAAACGTAAGGGTTACAGAAGAATCGAAATGGCAAGAAGCTGCGAAAAAAACAAGCAAAAGAATGTAAAAAAGCTTACTCATTAAAATTACTAAGCAAATTTTAAATCATTTTTTTTTGGTTTTCTTATCTATATCATTACATATTCCCGAATAGTACTCTATTTGAATTGTGAAAAGCTGATTGTTAAGTACATCTTCATTAGCCACATTACAAACTTTAGAAATAGATAAGTTATTAGCTTCTTCTGTAACATCAAAATCGATTCCTATGAATTGAAAATTCCAATTTTGTTTTTTGAGTTGTTCGATTAGCATTTTTATATCAATTTTACTGAATTTTTTAGAAGAATTTTCCATTCCATCGGTTAAAATAAATACTTCTACATGGTAATTGTCGTCAGTGGAGTTTATTTCTTTTTTTAATGTGTAAAGAGCCATCCCTATTGCATCGTACAGTGGTGTGCCATTAAAAGGATTATAATTATCTGCATCTAATTGCGTTACATCATATATAGGAGTGTTAAAATAAACCCAATGCATTTTAGTACTATTAAAAGTTAAAAAAGAAACTAAATGATTTTGATCCGGATATTTTTCTTGATTGTATTTGATATTATTGAGCACATCGTTAAAACCTGAAATTATATTGTTTTTAATCGAAAGCATTGAACCGCTTTCGTCCAAGATAAATAAACTGTAAACATTAATTTTTTTTGTAACATCTAATGAATTATTCATAATACATTTTTTTGGTTGGATAAATATTAAAACAAATGTTATGCCTTTTTTAAAAAATATTACAATACGTTGATAATTAACAATATAGCAAAAAGCAATTTATTGTAATGTGTAAATATTTAATAAATTATGTCAAAAATTGACAAGTTGTTTGATATTAAATTTGTTCAATATATTTGAGTTTTATCCATCCTGTGTTACCGTCGGCTATTTTAATTTCTGCCCAATCTTCAAAAATTTCTTTTATGTAAACTTTTGTTCCTTCGTGCAAAACAAATAGTGAAGTGCTATTTTCGTCGGGCGAACTTTTAATTTCTATCGATTCGGTCATAATGATGGCATACTTATGTGCAGTAACTTGACGATAACTATAATAGGCGGTAAAAATAGATGTTATCCATACTAATAATATTACGATGATGAAAAACTTGATAGTGCGTGCAATTATGACGGAAGTGGTTAAAAAGTTGATGTAAATTAATATAAGCATAACAACAAAAAGTAAAATGGCAATCCATGCCCACGTATTAGGCGAAAAAAATTGTGCAAAAGTTCTGTACCATGTGATATAAAATGGTTCGGGGAGTTCGTTAATTTTATCGCTTACAAAGGTATTAGCATATTTTAAGTTATGAATAATATCTTGATCGTTGGGATTAAGTAATTTAGCACGTTCGAAGTATAAGATAGCCTTTGCAATTTCGTTTAAACGAAAGTAAGCATTACCCATATTGTAATACATCGAAGCAGAAGTATATCCCGAATCTTCGATTTGATGGTAAAAATGGAGCGATTGTTTGTAATTTCCGTTTTTGTAATATAAAAAAGCAGAGTCGGCTAAAGGTTTTATGTACGTAGGTTGCGAAAATAATGCAGATGTTATAGCTATTCCTATGTACAAAGTTAGAATGAGTTTCATAGATTATACATATTTTTCTAGTTCGTCAATATAATAGCACGTTTTATCATAAATTTCGTTTAAACTGACCGTAATAGAAGAAGGAGCATAACGAGCAAATTCAATAAGTTCTATATGATTAAATGTTTCATCGATTATACTTTGAGGTACATTTAATTGCATAAGCTTTACAGTAGCAGTTTCTTTGTTTAGGTCAGAAGTTGGTATCATCAATTTGTCGCTTAAGTAACCCCATAAAGCACGCGAAATTTCTTCGTAGAATTTTGACGCATTTTGTTCTTTTAAGTATTTATGCGACTGTTTTAATCGTTTATTGGCAGTACGACTGGCTTTTTTATTTCGTAATGCCATAATATTGGCTCGTTGTTTTATTTGTTCTTTTCGAATGTAAAGTAGTGTAAGTAATGCAAGTAATGTTATAGGATAGCTAATTTTGTATGCTACGTTTGAAAATATTAAATGTTCTATTGGATGCACAGGTTCTATATTGGTTTTTACATATCGTATGTCGGTACCTAATACGCTAATATCTTTTTTGGCGAATTCGCTAATTACGGTAGCAGAGGTCATCACAGAGTCTTTTGATACTTGAATAGCGATATCGTCTGTTTGAATGGTTTTGTAAGTTTTTGATTTTAAATCGAAATAATTAAAAACAATGCCGGGTATAGTAAATTGTCCATGATGTCGTGGTATAATTATGTACGAAAGAGTCTTATTCCCTTGTGTGGTACCGTCTTTAATATGAATGTTTTCGGTTGTTTTAGGCTCGTAAACTTCAAAATCGGTAGGGAACTTAGGTTTGGGAATTTCAACTAATTTAATGTTTCCATTTCCATTTAATTTGATGGTATAGGTAAATGCTTCGTTGGTTTTGAGTTGTGTGTTATCTACTTTAGTTTCGAGCTGGAAAGTTCCTACACCCCCACTAAATGGTTCGGGTTTGTTGTCGGGTAATGGTTTAACTTGTATCGTAACAGGTAAGCTTACTAATTTTTTTGAAACGTTTTGATATGTTGCAAAGAAATCGTCGAAAATACTTCGTCGCCGGCTTTGCACTTTTTGTTGAACTACAACCGTTGCTTGTACAGGGTCAATGGTTAATGTACCAGAACGATTGGGCGATAAGATTACACGTTTTAATAATCCAACGTTGTATAATTGACCATTGACGTATTCCTGTCGCAACTGAATTTGATTGGGATTTTCTAAATCTTCGCTCCAAAAACCCGACATGGTAGGGAATTTAAGGTCTTCAAATCCAACAATATTCAGTCGAGTATATATGTAAATGCTGGCAATAAATTGTTCGCCTTGATAAATGTTATTTTTATTGACATGCACACGGATAAAAACATCTTCGCCCGAAACAGTGGCAGTTGGAGTGTTTTGTTCGTATCCTTGAGCTGGCTGCTGATTATTGGCTGTGGGTGGCACATTACCTTTTACCACTTCGATCGTTAAACTATTAGATTTGTATGTTTTTCCATTAACGATAATTTCGGCAGGCTGAATCGTAAATTTCCCTTCTTTTGATGCCATTAGAATAAATGAATAAGCATATGAAATTTCTTGGCTCATTTGTCCGTTGACGAAGCTGATACTTGTGCTGGAAGAAGTGTTGGGTCCTGAAAGAACTTCGAAATTTTCGAATGTGGGATTTTTAAATGAAGATGGTTTTGCATTGACGGAATAAGTAACTCTAAACTGACTTCCTGTAGCAACAGTAGTAGGAGCAGATGCTTTAAATATTACATCCTGAGCCTGTAATTTTAAAATGAAAATGATTAGAAAAGCTATGCTATAAATGTGTTTCATATTACCAGTCTTTTTCGATATCTCGTTTGTTCATAATTATTTGTTGTTTTTTCAATTCTTCTTGTTTTTTTTGTTCTTCGTTTTGCAAAGCTTGTAGCATACGTTCGGCATCTTGTTTTGATATTTTTTCTTCTTGTTTATTTTGCTGTTTGTTTTGTTGATTTTGTTGTTGTTGCTGCTGTTGTTGTTGTTGTTGTTGCTGATTTTGTTGATTTTGATTTTGATTTTGCTGTTGCTGCTGTTGTTTTTTAAGCATTAAAGCATACGAAAGATTGTATTTGGTGTGAGTGTCGCTAGGATTACGGCGAAGAGCTTGCTTATATGCTTCTATGCTTTCATCGAGCTTTTTTTGCATCAAATATGTGTTGCCTAAATTATGAAACGCATGAGCTTGTTCTATTTTGTTTTGAGTTTTATGGGGTGCTTCAATAAATTGTTTTTCGGCTTCTGAAAATTTATCTTGTTTGTACAAGGCATCGCCTAAATTGAATGATGTTTTGAACGATTGGGGATTCAATTTATATGCTTTTCTGAAAGCAACTTCAGATTCTTTGTATTTTTTATTCATATAAAGATTGGTTCCCTGGCGGATTTCTTTTTTATAGTTTTGTGCAAAAAGCGATGATGTTAAAGTTAATATAAGCAAAATAATGGTTGTTTTGGGAGTAAAAAACTTTTGTTTAATGTTTAAAGTAAGTTTACCTGTTTTTCGTTCCATAAAGAAAAATTCGAGTGTAAAAAATAATAGCGAAAGCAATAAAGGATATTGGTATTGATGGTCGTAATCGGCGTATATTTCCGATTCAGTTTCCTTGCTATTAAGTTTTTCTATTCTTTGAGTTATTTCATTGAGAATAGTAGAAATATTTTGAGCTCTTACATATGCTCCATTGGCAGCAGTAGCAATTTGTTGCATAAGCGCATCATTGGTTTTAGTAATAATGACATTACCTTGTTTATCAACTTTATAATCTTTTTTTCCAAATTTATTGAGAATAGGTATGGGTGCGCCTTCGGGCTTTCCCATGCCAATGGTATGAATAATTATGCCTTTTTTTGATGCTTCGGCAGCCATTTCAACAGCACCTTGTTCATGATCTTCGCCATCGGAAATAATTACGAGCACTTTGTTGGTTTCTTTATCTTGGGTGCTATAGGATCGCATAGCAAGTTCGATGGCAGATGCAATATTTGTCCCTTGTACACTAACAATTTGAGGTTGTATGGTATTTAAAAACATTTTTGCCGAAACATAATCGCTGGTAATGGGCAATTGAATAAAAGCTTCGCCAGCAAACACAATGATTCCTATACGGTTTTGTGTAAGTTTATCAATTAAGCGTTCAACAGCCATTTTGGCAGCTTCGAGTCTGTTGGGATACACATCTTCGGCAAGCATAGAATTAGAAACATCGAGAGCAATAATTACTTCGGCACCTTTGTATTTAACTTTTTGCAGTTTACTACCAATTTTCGGGTCAGCAGCAGCAAATAACAATAGTGCTATACCCATCATGAGAAAAAAGAATTTTAAATGTTTTCGTTGTGGTTGGTAATCGCTTAATAATCTATGAATTAAAATGCTTTCAGAAAATTTAGAAAGAATTTTTTTGGAGTTTAAATGTACCCAAATATAAAGAAATGTAATGGTAGGTATTGCTATTACCATTACCCAGAGCATGAAGGGATTACCAAATTTAAACATACTACGGTAATTTTTTAAATAGAGTATAATTACATAATGTTTTGAATAACAACAATGCAGCTGCGATTATGAGCAGCAAAGGAAATTCTTCTTTGCGTTTGTGGTATTCGTGAACAAGGAGTTTGGTTTTTTCCATCTGGTCAATTTCGTTGTAAATTTGACGTAATTTATCGTTGTCGGTAGCACGAAAATATTTACCGCCCGTTATATCGGCAATTTTTCTTAGCAATGGTTCGTCAATTTCTACTTTCATCATTTGCAATTGAGTGCCAAACGGAGTTTGTACGGGATAAGGAGCTTGTCCGAGGCTACCAACACCAATGGTATAAACACGAATACCAAATGTTTTAGCAATTTCGGCTGCTGTATATGGGTCAATAGAACCGGCATTATTAACCCCATCGGTAAGTAAGATGATGACTTTACTTTTGGCGTCGCTGTCTTTTATTCGAGCAACTGCTGTTGCTAAACCATCGCCAATAGCAGTACCATCGTCGAGTAATCCATATTTGATGCTTTTGAATAAGTTTATGAGTGCCGTATGATCGGTAGTTAACGGGCATTGAGTAAAGCTGGTAGCACTAAAAATTACAAGTCCGATGCGGTCGTTGGGCCGATTATTAATGAATTCGGCAGCAATATCTTTACTAGCTTCAAGCCTATCGGGCTTAAAGTCGCGGGCTAACATACTACCCGAAACATCGAGCGAAATTACAATATCAATACCTTCGGTTTCAACATCTTTCCACGTATTTGAAGTTTGCGGGCGAGCTAATGCAACGATAATAAGGATTATGGATAGAATTTGCATAGCAAATAATACATGGTGAGCAAAAATTTTCCACGATTTTTTATGTTGATGCAGAACAGATGCAGTACTAAATACTATAGAAGGATATGTATTTTTTTTGAATACATACCAAACAATCATGACAATAGGTATAATCAATAAAACAAACCAATGTGGGTGTGCAAATGTTAGATTAGTCATGCTCACCTCCTTTCGATTCAGAATTTTTTTCTTCCATAACGGGTTTGGTTTGTTCAACAAAGGCAACGGCGTTTTTCCAATGCCAGTCGTTTTCGTCGGGGAGAGGAGTCGCTTTAGCAAATTTTACGAAGTCGGCTGTTGTAAGCAACGATTGCATATTGCGAACCAATTCTTCGTCGAATGAGCGATTTTTTAAATGCTCAATAAGTTCCGAAGATAGGCTTTCCATGGCAGGTATTTGATACTGCTCTTCGAGATAGATACGAAGTATATCGGTAAGTTCGGAATAGTATTGTTTGTATAATTGTTTTTGCCAAAGTTTTTTTTCTTTTAATTCATGTAATTGCTTTAGTGCTACTACATAGGGAGGGTCTTTAGGTTTTTCGGGGATGGGAATAATAGGCTTATTCTTTTTTATGCGTAAATACACATAAATAGCTGTGGCTATTATAAGAATAGCTAATAAACTCCATAAAATATAAGGCAAAAATTCTTTCCAGCTAAACGGTTCGCCTATAGGTGGCTTAATATCAAAGATGGTTTGTTTGGTTGTATCAACTGGTAATGCATAAACAGAAAAAGTAATGGGATTGGTGTAAATGGTATCTGTGATGGAATCGTTTTTTAATACGAAAGGTAAGGGAGGAATAGTTATTAATCCTGTATCGAATGAAGTAATGATAAAATTTTGTTTTAATGTTATTTGTTGATTTTCTTTAGTTATAGTGTCGATGTTTTGTTTTTGAATAATTTCAATGGATTTTGTAATAGTATCGGTTAGAACAGGAAAACTAATAGTAGAATGCAATGGTTTTGATAATGTAAGCGACAACGTTAGATGATCGCCAATAAGGCATTTATTTCTATTTAGTTCTGCTTGTACATTAAGTACTTGTGATGATGAATGTAAAAATGCTAAACAATAAACAATGGTTACTATTATATGGGTTAACTTCGTCATCATTTAGCTCTTTTTTTAAACAGTTGCATTAAAGGTTTAATATAATCGCTATGAGTGCTTAAGAAAAGATGATCAATGTTATATTTATTGAACAATTGGCGTAGATAATTTTTGTGCGATAAATACCATTCGTTGTATATTAGTTGCAATTGTTTTCTCGATGTGTCAATAAGTTCTACCTGACCATTTTCGGGGTTTTTAATATATGCTAAACCAAGAGGAAAAAGCTCTGTTTCTCGGTTATCGAAAATAGATAATGCAACAATATCGTGTTTTTTGCTGGCGATTTTTAAAGCATTTTCGTAATTGTCGTCGAAAAAGTCGGAGATTACAAATGCAGTAGATTTTTTCTTAATGGCATTTGTAAAATATTGTAAGGCGACGCTTAAGTTAGTTTGTTTCGATTGCGGACTAAAAGTTAATATTTCGGAAATAATTCGTAATATGTGTTTTCTCCCTTTTTTAGGTGGTATAAATTTTTCTACTGTATCGGTAAATAAGATAGCTCCTATTTTATCGTTGTTTAAACTTGCAGAGAATGATAGTACCGCAGCTAATTCGGCAATAAGTTCTTTTTTCAACTGTTTTTGAGTGCCAAAATCGGTCGAACCGCTCATATCGAGCAAAAGCATAACGATAAGTTCGCGTTCTTCTTCAAATACCTTAACATAAGGGTGGTTGAACCGAGCAGTAACGTTCCAATCAATGTTTCGTATGTCATCGCCATATTGATATTCGCGAACTTCGCTAAAAGTCATACCTTTGCCTTTGAAAGCACTATGATATTCTCCAGCAAAGATTTGACTAGAGAGCATTTTTGTTTTTATCTCAATTTTTCGTACTTTTTTTAACAATTCTTTTGCTTCCACAGTTCTATTACATTACTGAAAAATGATGGTAAAATTGTATTCTTCTTTTTCAATTGAAATGGTAACTGGGCGTTGACTTATGGTAGCTTTCCATTTGAGTGCAGCAACTTTCGTGTATTTTTTGTTAAATTCTTGGATTCGTTGATCCAGATTTTCTATGTCTTCGATGAATTTGATGTGCTTGCATTTTTGCTGATTGGTAAAATAAAAAATAAGAGTAGCGTCTTTTTTCGAATTGTAAAAGCGGAGTGTATTGTCATTCTGTTTAATGCCAAAGTTGTTGGTTGTATAATCGGGGTATTGATTCGACATGGTTTGTTGTATTTCCAATTTGCTTTTTCCTAGTAAGTTTTCAATATTTTGTTGAAGAACAATAAAGCTGAAAATATGAATAACGGTTAGTGTTAACATATAGCAATATATTATGGTACTTCAATGGTATTAAGTATTTCATTGATAATATCTTCGGTGGTGATGTTTTCTGCTTCGGCTTCGTAGGTAAGACCTATGCGGTGGCGAAGTACATCGTGGCATATTGCTCTAACATCTTCGGGTATTACGTAACCGCGTCGCTTGATAAATGCATGGGCTTTTGCAGCTAAAGTGAGGAATATACTTGCTCGTGGTGAAGCACCATAAGCTATCATTTCTTTAAATTTTTCGAGTTTGTAATCTTGTGGGAAGCGTGTTGCAAAAACGATGTCGAGGATGTACCGTTCTATTTTTTCGTCAACATAAACTTCTTTAACAAATTCGCGGGCTTTAATTATGTGTTGGGGCGATACAATGGCATTAGCTTTTGGAAATTCCTTAGCAACGTTTATTCGTATGATACGTTGTTCTTCTTCTTTTGTAGGATAACTAATTATTACTTTAAGCATGAATCGGTCGAGTTGTGCTTCTGGTAGTGGATAGGTGCCTTCTTGTTCAATTGGGTTTTGAGTAGCTAGTACCATAAATGGTTCGTCGAGCTTGTACGATTGTTCACCTATAGTTACCTGGCGTTCTTGCATGGCTTCTAATAGTGCACTTTGTACTTTGGCAGGCGAACGGTTTATTTCGTCGGCGAGTATGAAATTGCTAAATATAGGTCCTTTTTTTACAGTAAAATTTTCTGTTTTTTGGCTGTAAATCATGGTTCCAATAAGGTCAGCCGGTAATAAGTCGGGGGTAAATTGAATTCGCGAGAACTTTGCTTGTATAGTGTTGGCTAAGGTGGTAATGGCTAAAGTTTTGGCTAAGCCGGGAACTCCTTCAAGTAAAATGTGTCCGTTAGAAAGTACAGCAATCAATAAACTATCTATTAGATGTTTTTGTCCGATGATAACTTTGTTGATTTCCATTTGAATAAGGTCAACAAACTCGCTTTCGCGTTGAATTTTTTCATTGAGTTCTTTAATATCTAAACCTACATTCATAATAATGAATTTTATAAATTGCAAGCAAAAATAAAGTCTTAGTTTTAAAATAAATGCTTAATTTTGTTAAAAGACGTTAAGTTTATTTGTTTTCAACAATTCTATCAATAATGTATATGGGTCGTTGTTTTATTTCTTGAAAAATGTAAGCTATGTATTTACCAATAATTCCCATGATAACTAAATTAATAGAAAACATTAAGCTCATAAGAACAACAATGGTTGTGTAGCCCGAAACAGGTTTATCGACAAAATACATTACAATAGAATATATGCCGACAACGACAGAGCCTAGCCCCATAATTAACCCAATTATGATGCCTAAGTTTAGTGGTTTATCAGAAAAAGCTGCAATGGCATTGATGGAAAGTTTTAATAGTTTGCGGGTATTATATTTCGATTGCCCTGCAAATCGGGCGGGCGCTTCGAATTCGATAGATGCTTTTTGAAAACCGATCAATTGAATAAAGCCTCGTAAAAAGCGTGTTCGTTCGCGAAAATTATGTATTAAGCATTGCTGAACTTTATGATCTATTAAGAAAAAATCAGAAGCATTTTGTTCGAATTTAACGGGCGATAGGTAATTGATGAGTTTATAAAAAAGTTTTGAAGCAAGTGTAGAGAAGAAAGAAGCATCGGCACGTTGTTTTCTTTTCATAAGTACAATATTGTAGCCTTCGTAAAATTTTTGAAGCATACTAGGTATTACACTGGGTGGATGTTGCAAGTCGGCGTCCATGCATATAATGGCTTTACCTTTTGCATGATCTATACCTGCAAGCATGGCAGCTTCATGACCAAAATTTCGCGATAAATGTATTACTTTAGTTTTTACATCTTTACTGGCTATTTGGTTAAGTAAAGCAGCCGATTCATCGGTGCTACCATCATTGATAAATAGTATTTCGTAAGGGATATTTTTAATCGTTTCTGAAAGTTTTTCGTAAAATGTTTGAATAACATTCTGCTCGTTGTAAACCGATACGACAATAGATATTTCCGGAGTTTGATTCATAGGACGTTAATTATAAATTACAAATTTAGCATTTTCTATTAATAATGAATCGATGTTTTTTCCTTTGTTTTCAGGTTTAGAAATAATATGATGGAACCATTGTTTATCGGATTTTATTTTATGCACGTAGTATTGTATTTTTAATTCTTCTATGTCAGTAGCATTTAGCCATGTTTGCATTATCATATATTGTGCGTGTCGAATGATGTTTTCTTCTAAAGGTACTTGTTGTTGTGTAGCTTCATGTTTTATTTTATTTAACCATTCAGTGTTATGAGTTATTTGCTTTATAAAATAGTTAGTTATCGCATTGTTTCGGCTATCGAGAATAGCAAAAGGTATATTGGTTTCGATAAAATGATTGTTGTAAAATAAGATGCCTTTCTTCTGATTTTCAAATACTCTAAAAACCGATAGTTGAGTTGGTTTAATAAGTAAATCATCAACAAAAAATGTGTCTTGCCATGATTTCATGGGCGACGAAAATATTTTGTACAAACATTTGTTGTTTTTTACTTTGAATGAAAACTGAACCAGTGACCAATCCCCTACAATAGTAGAAGAAAAACGAGGATCGGTATGGGCAATCCAGCTTACATTATTGTTTTCGTCGGTTTCTTCAACTATAAAAATGTTGTAGTTTCTGGAATTACCTTTATTGTAATACCAAAAGCTAATTTCGTAAGTTTCGTTTTCTTTTAAAATTCCGGGTTTAAACTCTGCAAGGTGATTGTATATTTTTTTATTACCTTCGAAAGAAGTCGGCTTACTATGAAAAACTTTTGGCGATAAATTATCGAAGCTGTTGAAATAAAAGAAAGTGCTGGTATCGGAAACAACAAAGCCATTTTTGTAATGTGAACTGTCATTTACCTGAAAATATTGATACAGAGGCGTCTCAATGCTATAAGCGAACAATTTTTCATAAGATAGTCGCTTCAATAATAAATGATCGGTTTCTAGAATTAATTCTGAAAGATCGAGTAAACGTTTTTCGCTTGGCAATAGACTGTCTCCTTTATAATAAAGAACAAGGAATGGTTCTTGAAGCACGTCGTTTTTAAATGATTTTGGATAAAACTCAGGCAATAGTATTTGCATAATGTTTTTAGCTTCAGCAACCGATGTGCGACCTGTGTTGCATGCAACGAGACTTTGATTTAAATGATATGCAGTAAGCATGGAATAATACCGGCTATTTTGTACTTCGGGCTCTCGAATAATATCGTCTGAGCCAAAATGAAAAAATGGTAGCGGTATGATGGCTTGATATTTTTCATTTTTTAATTTTTGTAATGCTGTTTGAAACTCGAGGTCTAAATTTTTTTGAATAAACGGATTGGGATTATGTAAAAAGAATTGCGAAAAGTGATTGTGAAACATATGAGCTTCGAACGGGATAAAAAAGAATGGAACGAGAAAAAACCATGCTGTGCGATGATTTTTTTTGAAATATTGAAAAATTCGATAAAGAATTACAACAAAAGCAATGTTTATTAAATAGTAGAATATCCACGAAAATCGTCCTAAGGCTCTAAATTGCTTTATTGGTTTTATATAATGAGTAACAAATATTATGAGGTCTTCTAGTGGTTTTTCGAGCGCTATAAGCAAAAATATTATGCTTACAAGCCACATTAATAAAATTTCTTTATCGAAAACAGAAGCTAAAGTCTTGGTTTTACGGTTAATTAACATGAACAAAAAGTAAAAAAACGAAATAATGATGCTAATATTAACGAAAAAGCCAACGTATGCTGTCCCTTCAAAATGTTCGGGATTTGGCTTTTGGTATTCTAATAACCAGTTGTAAAGATAATAATGATTGTATTCAACGGGTAAAAAGATGGTACTTAGTCGGGCATGATAAATAAACAATCCCACCGGACTTTCTGTTCGTTCGATATGATTGTCGGTTAATGAAACAAATAAAAAATAAATGAAAATAGGAATAATGGCACTCATAAGAGAAACAGTTACTAAGCGCTTAGAGGTTTTATTGAAGAATAATATGGCATAAGAGCTTGTTACAACCAACAAGATACCAGAGCAAATTGTACCGAGATATGAATGTATGAAGAAAATAGAAGTAATAAAAAACAACCCGATCAATAATTTTTTCAAAGAAGGATACTGGCGAAGCTTTATCCAATACAGCCATATTCCAGGTATTACCCACATATATGAAAGACCATAATGTGCCCAAAGCCGGTAAAATTGCGGCGATAATAATACTATTGAAACTGCTGCTAAAGCTGCTAACCATCGGTTTATCTGATAATGTATGAAAATGAGATATATTAAAATATAAGCCACGATGATTGATAGCATCATGAACAAATTGATGAAACCTACGCTATAATTACTCAGAACGGGGAAAATGTAAGTAAGCACTTTAAAAATAAACGATAAAAAGGGTTGACTATCAAGATAAACACAGTGTTCGCCATAAGGATAATTGACAGCTTTTGTGTGAATAAATGAAGTGTCGTTTTTGATTTGGTAAGCATAAGTAAAATAATTTTTCAAACCATCACTGTCGGCCACAAATAAATATGAATTAGGTTCAAATATTGCTCGGGTGTAATAAAAACTAATGTAAGTAAATAAAACAATTGCTCCTGCAATAAGGACAATGTTTGTATGAGAAAAAATATTTTTTATTTTCATGGTGTTAAAAAGATTTGTGCAATATTACAAATAATTGCTGGTACTTTAATTTATGTTAATATTTTAAGTTTTGTGTTATTTTTGTGATATCATGGCAAGGTATTTTATAGACATATCATTCGACGGAAGTAATTATGCAGGTTGGCAACGTCAAAATAATGCATTGAGCATTCAGCAGGTATTTGAAGAAAAAATATCGTTAAAACTTAAAGTACCTATTGAATTGGTAGGATGTGGAAGAACCGATGCAGGAGTACATGCTCGTCAGTTTATGGCTCATTTCGATACCGATATAGAATTTGATACTCAAAGCTTTTTGTATGCGATGAATCGTTTTTTACCAGAACAATTAGCAATTAATAATATCTATCGGGTAAAAGATGATGCTCATGCTCGTTTTTCGGCAATCGAACGAATGTATAAGTATTATATTTTACGCCGAAAAAATCCTTTTCTAAGGAATTTTTCTTACGAATATATAGCTCCATTAAACGTTGAGTTAATGAATCTGGCTGCAGAAATGTTAATTAATGCTGATGATTTCACTAGTTTTACAAAATTACATGGGGGCAGTAAACATGCGCGTTGTAAGTTATCAGAATGCCGATGGGAGTTCGACAATGATATGTTGGTATTTATTATTGCTGCCAATCGTTTTACTCGAAATATGGTACGATCTATTGTGGGAACATTATTAGAAGTCGGAAAAGAAAAAATTACGATAGAGCAGTTTTACGGAATTATCAATGGAAGAAATCGAATGTTAGCAGGCGAATCGGTCGAAGCAAAAGGCTTGTTTCTCGAAAAGGTTGTATATCCAGAAGATATTTTTATTGATGCCGTTCGATGATGTAGTCAATAAGCAAGTTCATTGCTTCATTAGCTTCGTTATGGGGTAATGCAGATAGTATGTTTTTGGCTTGATGAATATAATTTTTCATGATATTTTCGGTATACTGAAACCCGTTGTTTTTTTCAATAATTTGATTTATTTCTATAATGTGTTTTTTATCTTGTTTAAAGTTTTTTAGGAGTTCTTTTAATTGTTTTTTTTCTTTGTCGCTGCATACTTTAAACGTATGAATAATGGGTAATGTATATTTTTGTTCACGAATATCGTTGCCAGCTGGTTTTCCTGTTTGATTGTTCATATTAAAATCGAACAAATCATCTTTTATCTGAAAAGCCATGCCAATAGAGTAGCCTAATTCTTTCATTTGTTGATTTAGGGTTTCGTCGGTATTTACCGATACGCTGCCTGCCAATGTACATGCTGCGATAAGTGTTGCTGTTTTTTTGCGAATGATATCGTAATACAATTCTTCGCTAATATCAAGTTTACGTGCTTTTTCAATTTGCAAGAGCTCGCCTTCGCTCATTTCTTTTACAGCATCGGAAACAATATGAAGCAATCTGAATTCTTGCTTATCAACAGCTAGAAGCAGACCTTTTGCTAAAAAGTAATCGCCAATAAGAACAGCAACTTTGTTTTTCCATAAAGCGTTTATAGAAAACATCCCTCGTCGTTCCAAGGCATTATCTACTACATCGTCGTGGATAAGTGTGGCTGTATGCATTAGTTCAATAAATGTTGCAGCATAGTAAGTTGAAGGATGAACGTTACCAAAAATCTTTGCCGATAAAAAAACTAACAAAGGTCTTATTTGCTTTCCTTTTGTTTTTAATACGTACGAGGTAATTATATTGAGTAATGGTGTATTGCCTTGCAAATAGCTTGAGAAGAATTCATCAAATTCTTGTAATTCCTTTTGTACAGGCTTTTTTATTTGATTTAAAATACTCATGAATTCTTTGTCAAACGTATGAATTTTTTACGAAAAATACAAGGTATCTGGCTCACATTTATTTTGTCTTTATGTTTTAAAAGCAGGAAATAATTTTATAATTTTGTTAAAAATTTGACTATGAAAACATACTTAATACCATTCATACTTATGTTGATTACGATGTCGTGCAAAAAAGAGTCGCCCGAAGAAGAAGTAATTTATTCTTATCAAGATATGAACATAGAATTTCACCCCAAAAGCTGTGCTTCTTCGTTCGACGATTGTAAGCAAAATTTTTATTTTGCAGCACTCGAATATGGCGAATTATTCTCTAGCGTAGGTGGTGAGTTAATTCGTATGTATTACTATAAAACCGGGAAAAACACTGCAACCATGTATCTCATCAACTCAATAGCAGGGATAAAATACGAATACTTATTGACGTTTAAAACAAAAAGAACAGGAAATTATGAATGCAAACTAAATAATAAATTTTATGCAAAAGGTAGATTCAGAATTTATGATATGCACAAATTTTAAGATTTATTTACTGGTATTTTTAGTAATTTTTGGTATGTCTTCATGTAAGAAAAAGTCCGACATACTTACTGAAGAAGAATGGACCAAAATAAATCACGCAACTTTAACATTTAATGCAAAAGATTGTCCGAATGCAATTCGTGAAAAAAAAGATTGCGATAAAAAAATTGAATTTTCCAATGATTTTAAATTAGGTGATATTGGCGGAATTACTTATGAATTTAAATATTATGTTGTAAATGAAAGTGAAGCTATTTTATATGCCGATGAATACATTTATAAAAAAAATTTTCATTATAAGTTTATTTTGAAATATTCGGGAAAGTGGTTTACAGGGCACTATGTAGGTAAATACGAATGTTATTTTAATGGAAACTTTAATAGTTCCGGAAATTTTCGCATTTATGTTTGGAGTTGGAATTAACTTTTGCCCAAAAACTTGAATCAACAATAGAATAAAAATGTATATTTGCACAAAAACATGATTTACGAGCAATTAACTTCAGCATCTACTTTTTTTTTAATTGCAGGTCCTTGTGTTGTAGAAAGCGAAGAAATTACACTATACATAGCAAGCCAAATAAAATCATATTGTGAAGAATTATCGATACCTTTTATTTTTAAAGCATCGTATAAAAAAGCCAATCGAACAAGTATAGAATCTTTTACCACTATTGGAGAGGAAAAAGCTTTATTGATACTTAAAAAAGTCAAAGAAACATTAAATGTTCCTGTCATTACCGATATACATCTTCCCAACGAAGCCCATTTGGCGGCAATGTATGTTGATTATTTACAAATTCCGGCTTTTTTATGCCGACAAACCGATTTGCTTATTGCAGCAGGAAATACGGGATTGCCTGTTAACATAAAAAAAGGACAGTTTTTGTCGCCATATAATATGAAATTTGCTGCCAAAAAAGTAGAACATACCGGTAATAAACAAATATTGCTTACGGAAAGAGGCACTACTTTTGGATACAACGATCTTATTGTAGATATGCGTTCCATTCCAATAATGAAGAGTTTTGGATATCCGGTAGTTATTGATTGTACTCACTCATTACAGCAACCCAACCAGCATTCTGGTCAAACGGGAGGTCTGCCCGAAATGATTCCTATAATTGCACGGGCAGCTATTGCTGCAGGTGCCGATGGTGTGTTTTTGGAAACTCATCCCGAACCAACTAAAGCTTTATCAGATGGTGCTAATATGTTGCCATTGTGGCAATTAAAGAGTTTATTGCAAAGTCTTAAAAAGATTTATGAAGCCACACATAGCTAATTTTATATGAACAAAGTGCAATCAATAATAGAAAACAATTTTCGTAAACATTTTAACAAGCCAATAAATTGTATCGAAAAGCTCAAGCAAAGTGGTTCGAACAGGTTATATTTCAGAATTCGCTTTGATAGTGGTACGGTAATAGCAACATACAATAACGATTTTCAAGAAAATGAAGCTTTTGTTTATTTTCAACAATTTTTTTACAACCAACACCTTTCAGTACCGCAGCTTTATGCATATGTCCCTGATGAAGGAATTTATTTTCAGGAAGATTTAGGCGATATTACTTTATACGAACAATTAAACGAAATAAAAAGAAATGAAAACGACTTATTGATAAAATATGGGCAAGTATTGCACGATTTAATTCAATTTCAACTATCGGCTCAAAAAGGGCTCGATTTTTCAAAATGCTATCCGGCTCGTACTTTTGACGAAACAACGTTAAGGTGGGACTTGAACTATTTTAAATACATGTTTTTACGATTATCTTATGCTTCATTTCATGAGCAAAAGCTGGAGGACGACTTTAACAAACTAATATACGATTTATTGAAAGCCGATGATAATTACTTTGTGTATCGCGATTTTCAATCGCGTAATATTATGTTGTTTAATGGCAAATGTTACTACATAGATTTTCAGGGTGGGCGAAAAGGCTCGATATGGTACGATGTCGCGTCGTTATTGTATGATGCTAAAGCCGAACTAACGTTCGAACAAAGAGAACAATTTTTTCAAACATATATTCAGTTGCTTCCAAAGCAAATTTTTCAGCAGCTAAAAACTTCCTATGCCGATGAATATTATTCGTATGTGCTTTTTCGAATACTGCAAGCGTTAGGAGCCTATGGCTATCGAGGAATTTATGAGCAAAAAGAACATTTTCTAAAAAGTATTAAACCTGCTTTGAATAATTTACACTATTTATCAGAACAAACACATCTTTCCCGGTCCTATCCATATTTGATGAAAGTTGTATTAGCTCAACAAAACAATGATTTTTTTAATCAATACTATTACCATAAAAGTCACTCAAACAAATTAGTTTTACACATTAACAGTTTTTCATACAAAAATGGTTATCCACCAGACAACACTGTACATGCCGGGGGGTATGTATTCGATTGCAGAGCTTTGCCCAATCCTGGAAAAGACGATAAATTAAAATATTTTACGGGCAAAGACAATGAAATCAAACAATATATGCAGCAATATGCTGAAGTTAATAGCTTTTTGCAAAATGTTTTTAAAATTGTTGATGCGACTATTGAGCGATACCTTGAACGTGATTTTGAATATTTATCGGTTTCGTTTGGCTGTACAGGCGGGCAACATCGATCGGTATATTGTGCCGAACAATTGGCAAATCATGTAACAGAAAAATACAACATTCAAGTTGTTCTGACACATACGAATAAAGATAATTGGATAACTTCGTGAATATATGGTTCAGGCAATGATTTTTGCAGCAGGATTAGGTACTCGGCTACAACCGATAACAAACACTATGCCCAAAGCACTGGTCGAAGTAGGAGGTATTACACTATTGGAGCATGCTGTAAGACACTTGCATTATTATGGCGTAAACTCTATTGTGGTTAATGTCCATCATTTTGCTGAAAAAGTAATTAATAAAGCATACGAATTAGAAAAGAAATATACAGTTACTATACAAATATCTGACGAGCGAAGTTGTTTATTAGAAACTGGCGGCGGATTGAAAAAAGCTTCCCATTATTTTCAAAATGCGTCGGCTATCATTTTGTACAATGCCGATATTTTAAGTAACTTGGATTTAAACGAATTAATAGATCATCATTTTCATCATAAACCTTTGGCAACTTTATCGGTTCGGAGTAGAAAAACACATCGTTATTTTTTATTTAATGAAAACATGGAATTGTGTGGGTGGAAAAACATGCTGAATAATGAAATAAAAATTTGTTGCTCAAAAATACAGAAACTAACACCTTTAGCTTTTAGCGGAATACAAATAGTTAGTCCTGAAATGTTATCTTTAATACAGTCGTGGGGCAATGTTTTTTCTATGACGGATGTTTATATTAGGCTTTGTCCTTTTTATCGTATTTTGGGCTTGTTCGACAAACAATCGTTATGGTTTGATATTGGAACTCCTGAAAAACTTAATGAAGCAAATGAACATTTTAAAAATTATAATTTATGAAATCAACAACTGCTATTGTTATTATTTTATGCTTATTTGTAGCTTGCAATTTTAATAAAAGTATTCATGTAAGCGATGGTCTTAGTTATATGACCGAAGGTTTAAATGTAGATGAAATTGAAATTAAAGATGCCGAAGGGAATACCCCAGACTTAAATAATTTGTTGTATGGTCAGCAAATAGATGTAATTTTCCGAAATGTTGATGGTTTTACTGTGGAAAACAACGAATATCAACCCGGATTAAGATTGTTAATTGTTTCTGCTTCTACAAAAGATACTGCTTTATACTATGAAGACTTATACGAAAATATAAAAAGTGTTGTTAAGGATAGTACAATTTTGATAGGTTCATTAACGTTAGCAAAACCGATGCGATCCGATCAGACATACAATGCTTATTTGTTGTTATGGGATAAAAAATCAAAGAATCAGCTTAAACTTCAATTTTCTTTTTCATTAAAATCAGATAACCGAATTTCGGTATCGTCCAATAAGGTAGTTTATAACGAAATATACATAGCAGACCTGACTAATAATAGAGTTAAAATAGATAACAATTTTAACAAAGAAAATAAGTATGCCATTGTTTTTGATGGATTAAATGGATTTAATGCCGTGCAAGATAGCATATATTGTGGTATTAGCATAAAAATATCTGACGACAAAGGAAATATTTATCTCGATGAACAAGATTTGGCTCAAAATTTGTCTTTTGAAGTGAATGAATTTTATAAAAGTATTTCTCCGTACTTTACTCTTGGAGGAATAACCGAAAGTAGTCCTTTTAATGTAGAATGTAGAATTTGGGATAAAAAGGGAGATGCTTCAATAAAAGTAAACTTCTCGGCACAAGTAAAATAAGCTAAATGTTTCGCAAGGGTTTGAAAAAGCTCATTGAAAAATCGTCTATCATAAAAAATTGGGTATTCCTTATCGTCATTATTGCGGCTATAGTCTTATTATACATGTTATACCGTTTATCGGGCGATATTGAGCAATTATCAAAAAAATCGCTTAATGTAGCCATCGAAACAACAATTAAAGAATTAAACAGTTATATTTCTCCTTTTGTAAAAAATTTAAAATTAAGTCAGGAATGGGGTTCCTTGGGGCAATTTAATCTTTCCGATGTTAAATCTTTAAACGAACGGTTCATTCCAATATTACGTACTTATAATCAGATAACTTCGATGCTAATTGGACGATCCGATGGTTCGGAGTATATGTTACTTAACGAAGATACATCATGGCTTAATCGCAAAACAATTGTTATACCCCAAAAAGAAGTAAGAAAAATTCGATGGCGGCTCGAACAAAAAAATTTAGTTAAAGTATTGGACGAAATCTGGTACGAACGAATGAATTACGACCCAAGAGTGAGACCTTGGTATAAAGCTGCGATTAATCTTTCCAATACATCCAATCCTGCATGGACAAAACCCTACATTTTTGCAACAACTAAAGATCCGGGTATTACGGCTTCTATTCCGTTTCGGGTCGAAGGCGATACATCGCAATGGGTTTTAGCTTACGACCTTAAAATTTTTGATGTAGCATTATTTACTTCTCGACTAAGAGTATCTGAAAATGGTAAATTAATAATTCTTACGGAAGATTCATTGCTAATAGGATTGCCTAATGTAAAACGCTTTATTACTTCATCATCAATTAAAAGTACTATTCTCAAACCAATTGATTCCTTAAAAATTGGAGAAATTTCGTATGGATTTCGTATGTGGAATTCATTAAACAAAACCGACAAGCCATTTAGTTTTACATATAATAACGAAACGTGGTGGAGTCGTTTTGTAATGTATCCGCTCAACGAAAATAATAAATTTATTATTGCTGTTGTAGTTCCCGAGTCAGACTTTGTTGCCGATGTAAAAAGAACAAGAAACATTATTTTGTTCGGCTTCTTATTGGTGTTGACTTTAATTATCGTTATTGTGATTAGTTATAAGCAAAAACAAAAAACAAATCTTATTTTAAAAGCACAGAAACAGCAGATCGAGCAACAAAGAGATTATATATTGTTACAGAAAAAAGAAATAGAAGATTCTATTCATTATGCACAGAAAATTCAAACTGCTATATTGCCCAATACAGAGTTTGTAAATAAAGTGATTCCTAACAATTTTGTTTTATATATGCCCAAAGACGTTGTATCGGGCGATTTCTATTGGGTAAATGAAATTAATAATTGGAAAATTGCAGTGGTTGCCGATTGCACTGGACATGGCGTCCCCGGAGGCTTTATGAGCATGTTAGGGATTTCATTTTTAAATGAAATAGTAGTAAAAAAGGAAATAACTCAACCCGCATACATTTTAGACAACATGCGAAAAAATGTAATTGAGGCACTTAAACAAACCAATATCAGTAGTTCACAAAAGGATGGAATGGATGTATCACTAATGGCATTAAATTTTTTGGAAAATATTTATTTGTGGGCTGGTGCCAATAATCCTCTTTGGATTGTTAGAAAAGAAAAAATTGAGAAAATAGATAGTTTCGATGATAAAGCAGATATTATTGAAGAAATTAAACCCAATTCTATGCCTGTTGCAATATACGAAAATATGGTGCCTTTTACACAACATACCATTCAGCTTAATGAAGGCGATAGACTTTTTATGTTTAGCGATGGCTTTGCCGATCAATTCGGAGGACCAAAGGGTAAGAAATACTTATCAAAGAATTTTAAACGGTTAATCGCAGAAACTTCTATTATGTCATTAGAACAGCAAAAAATAGCCATTCAGCAAAACATAATCCATTGGATGAATGCTTATGAAAATCATTATGAACAAACTGACGATATAACCGTAATGGCTATTGAAATTTAATATAGCTTGCTTCGTTTAACTAAATACGGCAGCAATACT
>JAOADU010000020.1 GCA_026417155.1 Bacteroidales bacterium
ACTTTCAATGTGTCATAACTTTTACCTTTCTCTAAATATTCAGAATCTTGCGTATGAATACGACGTCCTTTGCTATCTAAAACGACTAAAACAGGAAAACCAAACCTTTCGGGATGTTCTAAATATTTTATTGCTTCTTCGCTTTTATTCTCTCTACTATAATTCAATGGAACCCACACATACGAAGCTTTAATAATGGAATCCACACTACTTACATTTTTACAAAATTCATGAAAGCGAATACACCAGGGGCACCAATTGCCGCCCACCTGCACTAATACGTGCTTATGGGTTTTGGCAGCAGAATCAATAGCTTGCATTAACTGAATATAACCATTACGCTGAACGTCGTATATCGTCTTTTGTGCATTAACAAACCCAAAAAATATAATCAATTGCAATATTAAAAATATTTTCATTTGTCACTTTTTTTATTGCTACAGTTTTGAAAATAAAACACAGGTTCGCTTAATTTTAAAGTACCTCTTTTTAAGTACGCGATAGGTATTTTTTGTATTCTTCCGGTTTGAAATAGTAAAATCTCTTTTTCATAAAGTACATTATTCTCAAACAAAACTTTCGCTATCGCCTTGTTGGGAAATTTAAAATAAAACACATTTGATTTTTGCTTAGCTTTTTCAAACTTTAATATTTGAAACATAGCCGGAACAAAAGATTGTGATGATTTTAGTTGCAAAATAATGGGCTCAGCATCCTTTTCTGGATTTTGCAAAAGACCTTTGTTTTCAGAAAAATATGTAAGTATATATAAATTTTTTTCATCCATCGTAGGTGTCCACTTAAACCGATAGTGCAAAGTAGTTTGAAAAGTTTTTCCTAAAAATAACTCCATGTATTCTTGTTCTTGCATTCTAAGTTCTTGTGCAATATGAACGGCAGCTTCACCCTGAGGAATATATTCCAACTCACCACTAAACAAATCGTACATCCTTGAGCGCAATTCAAAGATTATTTTTGCTGCTTCTTTGGCTTTATCTTCTTTTTTTAAAGTATCTACTGTTTTTCGTTGCACTGGTATTCTCGACCAAATTGTATCTATTTTTACTTGCTTATATACAGTATCAATCTTCTCATGGATAAAGGGAGATTTCGAAACTTCGCTATATAAAATCGGTTCGAAAGCACTAAATTCATGTATCTTATTATTTTCAAACCATTCATTTGACTTAGGAATATCATTTACCGTATTTATTGAATAAATAAGCCCATCGTAACTTTGTTGTATAGATTTCCAGGGTAATTTTTTTGAATAATTTATCAAGAAAATTTGTTCGCTATCGGCAACTTGCGATGTATTTATTTTAATATCCTTAATTGAATATTGTTCATAATTTTTTTGCACAACATTTTGAATCCCCAAATATTTAGAAGCAAACTCTGCATAAGGTCCTTTAAAATACGTTCTTTTATCTATAAAAATATCTATATACAATTCTGTTTTTGGAAGAGCATAGAGCCAATAATTTTTACCAACCTTTTTAACTTCACTAATATGAGATATTCGTACCGACGAACATGCCAATAAAAAACCACTTAATAGAAAAAAAACTAAAGCCCTCATATCTTTTTCTGCAAATTTACATATATTTTCATAAAAACTTATCATTCATTATCTTTACAACAAAAATGGAAAACCAATTTTCGCATATCGACAACGATGGAAATGCACAAATGGTCAATGTAGGGCATAAAGAAGTTTTATTACGTAAAGCAATTGCTAAAGGAAGCATTATGCTTCGACCCGAAACAATACAACAAATAAAAAACTTCAATATTAAAAAAGGCGATGTTCTAACTGTTGCAAAAATTGCAGGAATACAAGCAGCTAAACAAACTGCACATATAATTCCGTTGTGCCATCCCATATCATTTCATTATGCCAATATTGATTTTGACATTAAACAAAATTCCATTGAAGTTACTTCAACAATAGAATGTTATGCAAAAACGGGTGTAGAAATGGAGGCTCTTACTGCAGTATCAACAGCATTATTAACAATTTACGATATGTGCAAAGCTGTCGATAAAAATATGATAATTACAGATATTCATCTAATTGAAAAACAAAAACAACAGCAATGAAAGAAGTAAAAGTTGTTTCTATTAATATATCAACCGAAAAAGGCACCATAAAACAACCTATATCCAAAGCAAAACTGACAAACAAAGGTATTGAAGGCGATGCTCATGCCGGGCTGTGGCATAGACAAGTCAGCTTATTAGGCATTGAAAGCATTAAGCGTTTTGAAGCTATTCTAAAAAGAAACATTTTGCCTGGCGAATTTGCTGAAAACATTACTACCGAAGGATTAGAATTAATGGAATGTCAGCCGCTCGATACTTTTTCTAGCTGTCAAGTTGAACTTATGGTAACACAAATTGGTAAAAGCTGTCATGGCGACGGTTGTAGCATTTTTCAACAAGTAGGTAAATGTGTCATGCCCAAAGAAGGTATTTTTGCTAAAGTAAGGCGTGAAGGAATTCTAAAAACTGGCGATTCATTTGTTTATCATCCCAAGGTATTTAAAATTGCTGTTATTACATTAAGCGACCGTGCTTCATCTGGCGAATACAACGATTTAAGCGGCGAAATAATTAAACAAAAAATAACAGAACATTTTACCACAAAAAAACGCTTATATAAAACTTATTATCATCTTATACCCGATAATAGCGAACTTTTAAAAAACCTCATAGTAAAAGCCATAGAAGAAAAAATTGATTATATATTCACTTCAGGTGGTACTGGAATAAGTCCAAAAGACATAACAATTGAAACCATAAAACCACTAATAGATAAAGAAATACCCGGCATAATGGAATATATACGCATAAAATACGGACAACAAAAGCCACAAGCCCTATTAAGCAGAAGTATAGCAGGAATTGCTCAAAATTCTTGTATTTTTACACTTCCCGGAAGCACCCGAGCTACTGAAGAGTATATGAGCGAAATTTTACCTCAACTTGAACATATTACCTACATGCTATATGGCATTGACAAGCATTAGCAACATGCAAAAACAAAAAAAATATTACGTCGTTTGGAAAGGATACGAACCAGGAATTTATACATCGTGGGAAGATTGTCAATTACAAATTAAAGGTTTTCCAGGAGCACAATACAAGTCTTTTAAAACATTGGAAGAAGCGAATTTCGCATATCACAACCCTCAATCAATTGGTAGCACCATTGAACTAACAGAAAGCGATTACCCAAACTATGGCATCTGTGTCGATGCAGCATATAGCAGCGAAACAAAATGTATGGAGTACAGAGGAGTTTTGCTTCCTGACAAAATCGAAATATTTAGAAAAGGACCATATCCAGATGCAACAAACAACATTGGCGAATTTTTAGCATTAGTTCATGCATTGGCTTTATCAAAAAAAAATGGATGGGATTACCCTATTTATAGCGATAGTAACACTGCCATTGTTTGGGTATTATATAAAAAAGCTAATACAAAATTAGAACCTACACCTAACAACAAACATTTGTTCGAACTTATTGAAAGAGCCGAAAAATGGCTTGCAGAAAATAACTATACCAATAAAATTATAAAATGGCAAACACAAAAATGGGGAGAAATACCTGCCGATTTTGGGCGAAAATAATATATCTTATGAAGTTCAAATTTTCTATTTTATTGTTCCTTATATTCATACTTTTGTCTTGCAAAAAGAAAGACGAAAATTATATTATTTCTGGCAAAATTATCAATCCAGAAACCAATGTTTCTGTTTCATCTGCCAAAATCACTCTTTGGGGAACCAAAATAAGTAGCGGAATTGTCCAAAATCAGCAAGAAAAACTAGCCGAATTATACTCAAATACCGATGGTACATTCGAAATCAAATTCGACAAACAAGTATATTCAGGACTAAAAATGTATATCCAAAAAAACGGTTATTTTAGTACAGAAAAAAATATTAACCCGAATAATCTTACTCCTGGCAGTGCTTACAATGTCGTTATACATTTCCATGCAATGTCTTGGTTAAAAACAACTGTAAAAAATGTTGGTAGTCAAAATGCTTCCGATCAATTGACATACAAACTTAGCCTACCGTACAATGATTGCAACGACTGTTGTCCAACTCAGCAACGTGTTTTTTTGGGAACAATAGTCGATACTACGTGGATTTGTCCTGTTTATGGCGGACAATTTGTTAGTATTTTATGGATATATTCAAATAACTTGAACAGTACGCCTCACAATGATACTATTTTCATCCCTATTGGCGATACTGTAGCTCATCCAATATTTTATTAGTTAAGATATTTTTCTAAAACTTTTAATAAATCATCTTTTGTAATGGGTTTAGTTAATTGTGTTTTCATTCCACATTCTTGCATTTTCTCTTTTTCTTCTTCCTGACTAAAAGCAGTCAAACCAATGACAATAATATTCGGAACTATTGAAGCAATATGCTTGCAAGCTTCATACCCATTCATTTCAGGCATTTTAATATCCATTAATATTACATCAATGTCAGGATTGTTTTTAACTAACTCAATCGCTTCTCTACCATTAGATGCAAACAACAATTGAAGATTGTATGGGAATAAATATTCGCGAATTAAATGAGCATTGTCAGATATATCTTCAACAATAAGAATTTTCTTACCTGAAGGAATATGGTAAGAAATTGTTCTTTCTTTACCTTTCTCATCCGAAATAAGTTCGACAGGCATGTATGGCAACCAAACTATAAACTCAGAGCCCATTCCTACTTCAGATTTTACTTCTATTTCGCCACCCATAAGCTTAACATACGACTTAACAATCGAAAGTCCTAAGCCCATACCACTCGAAGGATGCTTTTTTAATACATCACCAACTTGAATAAAGCGTTCAAAAATATACGGTAAAACATCTTCTGCTATACCAATTCCTGTATCTTTTACAACGATTTTTAGTTTATCTGTATCTAAATTTATAGAAACAGTTATTGTGCCTCTTTCTGTAAATTTAATGGCATTATTAATTAAATTTATGAGTACCTGATTAATTTTTGTTTCATCTAATAATACCCACGACTTATCTTCACTAATGCGTTGAAAAATAATTTCTACACGCTTTTTGGCTAATAATGGCTTTAACGATTTGATGACAGTTTCAGTGAGTTGATTAATATTTACTTTGTGATAATGAACGCGTTCTTCGCCTGCTTCTATGGTTGCTGTATTGATAATATTTGTAATTACGCTCAATAAATGTTTTCCACTAGCCTGAACTATTTCAATATATTGAAGAGCTTTTTCGTCGTTATATATTCTTTTGGCAAGTAAATCGGTAAAACCCAAAATAGCATTTAATGGAGTGCGGATTTCGTGTGAAATATTGTTTAAAAACGTTGATTTAAGCCTATCACTAGCTTCTGCTTTTTCTTTAGCTTTCACTAGTTCTTCATTTAACCTTTGAATGCGTTGATTTGTTTGAGTTAATTCTTCATTAATTGAAATATATTCTTCGTTTTGCACTTTCAATTGTCGTTCACTTTCTTCTAATTGTGCTATAAACTCTTGCAATTTATTTTGTGCATCAATCATATCTGTAATATCGAATGCAGTTGCTATAGCGGCAGGTTTCCCTTGATATTGGGAAATAAAAGCACCACTAAATTTAATCCATCGCTCTTCTCCATCTTTTCTCAAAATTTTAAACTCATAAGTATTGGGCATGGGCTCGCCTGCTAATCGTCTTTGTCCTCGCTCTTTTACCATTTCGCGATGATCGGGATGTACTACATCCCAAAAATTCATCGTAAATAATTCTTCCTGAGTAAATCCTGTTATTTTCTCAGTTGCTTGATTCAAAAAGACAAATTTGTTGTCTTGATAAATAAAAATTGCAGCAGAGGTTGTATTAGCTAAATTTCTAAATTTTTCCTCGCTTTCTAATAAAGCATTTAAAATATTTTTTCTATCGGTAATATCAGTAATAAAGCCTTCTAAAAACAATAAATTTCCAGAGCTATCGTAAATACCACGACCGCGTTCCCAAACCCATCGTATTTCTCCATTTTTTGTAATTATTTCATATTCATCTTCAAATGTTTCCTTATTGGCTAAAACCTTTTGCCATTTATTCCACAAATATTCTTGATATTTCGGAACAATGATATCATTGAATGAAATAACCGCATTATTAATAAATTCATTCGATTTATATCCTGTAACTAATTCGCATCCCTGACTAATATATTGCATTGTCCAATTCTTATCGTTTGCACAGCGATATACAAATCCGGGCAAGTTGTCTACTAGAGTTTCATATTTGCGTTTTTCTTCTTTCATGTTAAATTCTATTTGCTTAATTAGTGTAATATCTTTTATTAAATGAAAAAAATACTTGATTTTCCCTTTTTTTATCACCGGATCTACTGCAATAAAATATATTCTTCCATCTTTTTCTAATTCCATCTCTTCTCTTTGCAGCGAATGTTTCGATTTAATCAACACACAACCATCAATATGTTCTTTATTATTGTGAATGAGTGTGTGGCAATATTTCCCCTTGATTTCATCAACTGTTTTTCCTAAAAACTTCTGCATACTTTGATTGACTGCAATTATTCTTCCATCATTATTTAAAATAGAAATTGGCTCAGATACATTTTCAAAGATTTCTTTCCATATACTTTCATTTCTTATTTTGCTTATATAAAAACGAAATAAAAAACCCAAAAAAATACCTAATAAAAATGAAAGGAATAAAAATAATATAATCATAATGAAATTATTATTTATGCAAATGTAAAATATTTAAAATGAATAAAAAATAATAAATGTGTTTTTTTTACTTTTTTATCACTTTTGCAACAGCACCATTAAAAAATTCTAAAGTATATTGTGAATATTCCCATATTTCTTTTATTCCTTGATCGGTATTTATGCTCGATTTATTTTGTGGTTGTCCAATACTTTCAATAACTTGACCAATACTCATGCCCTCCCATACTTCTTTATTCATTATGCGAATGGCATTATCCCGACCATATAATTTTTGTAATTTTTGAAACCGTGGATTTGACTCATCAACACTGCGAACGATATAAGTTTGTGTTGAATTTTTTGGCACTTGGTTTGAATTTGATTTTCCCGACAAAAAATCATCTATTTCTTGATTGGCCGCAATGGTAGAGTAATTAACATAACCAGTTTGTCCATTATATTCAACTTTAAGATATAGATTTTCGTATTCTTTAAAAACTTTAATAGGTGTATTAGGTGGTATATTTACTATAGCTGTTCCTAAGGCCGATGGTTTGTCTCGTAGCACTGCTCCTCCCTCGCCTGTTTTAGCCATAATAACATCACCCGTAGTTTCTGCTATAAGTTGTTTTTTCTTTGCTTGCCAATCGGTTAATTCTTTGTTAATTTGTTTGAGCTGTTCCTGATATGCTATTATTCGCTGTTCGGTATTTAACTTAGCTGTTTGTAAGCTATCAATTTTTCTATCAATTTGTTTTAACGTATATTGACCAAATACTACTGTGTTTGAAAGAACACTTATTATCAAGATTATTTTCTTCATTATACTGTATCTTTTCTGCAAAATTAGTTAAAATATTTTTTTGCTAATTTATAAAACTATAATATGCATACATCCCATTAGGGTACACGCCTTCTATTATTACATTTCCTTTTAATTGCGACAATAACAATTCTACTTCTTCAGCTGTTTTAACAGGTTGACGATTAATGCTAGTTATGATAAAACCAGGTTTTATACCTACTGATCGCAATTTACCGGCTGTCAATTCAAGCACTTTTACACCGTAACTTATACGTAACCGTTTTAAATCTTCAGGACGAGCTGTTTGAAATTTTGCACCTAAAGCATTGGTAATTGAATTGCGGATAATGTTCGTATTATTTTTTGTATTTTTTAGAATTACTTCAAGACTTAATAATTTTGTACCTCTGAGTACATCTACTGTAATTTTTTGTCCTGGCTCGAATTGGCTAAGTTGCTCTTGTAATTTAGGAATGTCTGTTATTTCGATATTATTAATCGCTTTAATAACATCACCAGGCAAAATACCTGCTTCTTTTGCAGAGCTGTTTTCATAAACATCTTGAATATAAACGCCTTGAGTAGTCGATAAATTCTTTTCTTTGGCTAATTGATGATCGACCTGTAATATGTTTACACCTAAATAAACTCTTTGCACCTCGCCATATTTTATAAAATCTGAAACAACTTTTTTAACAATATTTGAAGGAACTGCAAATGCATAACCAATATAACTACCTGTTTGAGAAGCAATAGCTGTATTGATGCCAACTAATTCGCCACGAGTATTAACCAACGCACCACCGCTATTACCCGGATTAACAGCCGCATCGGTTTGAATGAATGATTCTATAGAAAATGTCGAATTAACTCCAATGTTTCGAGCTTTGGCACTTACAATGCCTGCAGTAACTGTACTTGTTAAGTTAAAAGGATTGCCAACCGCTAAAACCCATTCTCCTATTTTTAGCTCATCACTATTACCAAAACTTAAATATGGCAAGTTGTCTGCATCTATTTTTAATAAAGCTATATCGGTCGAAGGATCGGTTGCTACTAATTGAGCTTTATATGTACGCTTATCGTTTAATGTAACTTCAATATAATCTGAATTATTAACCACATGATTGTTGGTAACAATATATCCATCAGAACTAATAATAACACCCGATCCAACAGGTAAAGTTTTTGAATAATACTGAGGTTCTGAGTAGCCAAAAAAGAAATCGAATAATGAGGTCGTCGAATATTCAATCTTTGTTTTTACGTGTACTACGGCTTTTACAGATTGTTCTGCTGCATACGTAAAATCTACTGATTCGGGCGATAAGCCTTTTGCCGACACTACAGCAACTGGTGGTTGTTCATTTGATTGTTTATTGAAATCAGAAACTTTCGAATCTTTATTTGTCAATATTAAATTAAAAAATATTGTAATTATAGCTGCAATTAGAGCTGTTATTACATAATTTTCAATTTTTTTCATACGCATTAAATTTTTTCCATAATAACAAGCAAATCTAAAACCAAATTGTATAGATTAGATTACTTTTGCAGTAATTTTAAAATTAATTAACGAGGTATATGTTATTACATTTTTATAAATATCAAGCAACAGGTAATGATTTCATAATCATAGATTGCAACGAGCATTTTATTGATTTTAACAATGAAAAACTCATACAGCAACTTTGTAACCGACATTTTGGCATTGGCGCTGATGGACTTATACTATTTTGTAAACATAATACGTATGACTTTGAAATGAAATATTTTAATTCTGATGGGAAATTAGCAACGATGTGTGGAAATGGTGGCAGAAGTATTGTAAAATTTGCTTACGATAAAAACTATATTCATGAAACTTGTGTATTCTTAGCTTCCGATGGAATACATAAAGCAACCCTAACAAACAACAATACTATACTCCTTAACATGCAAGACGTGCAAGAAATTAAGCAACATTGCGATGGATTTGAAATAAACACAGGGTCACCACACTTTGTTATACCTATTAAAGAAAATATTGATGATATTAACGTAAATAATATTGGCAAAGAAATTCGTTTTCAAAATAGATTTAAACCATACGGAATCAATGTAAATTTTGTACATCGTAAAGATGACCATATTTACCTTCGTACTTACGAACGTGGTGTCGAAAACGAAACGCTATCTTGTGGAACAGGTGCCGTTGCTTCGGCTATTTGGTCTTGCTTATCTAAACCTATGGGGAAATATTCCATTCCTATTAAAACCATGGGAGGAGTATTAACTGTACATTTTGACAAACAAGATAACCTTTATACCAACATTTGGCTCGAAGGTGAAGCAAAATTTGTTTTTGAAGGGAAAATAAATTTACAAGATGTTATTTTTTAATATTAGGCAAATCTAATCCATAACCTTTTTTCTTGTCTACTGCCTTTAAAACCAAAGAAAGAATTACAGCCAGAACTCCGAAACCAGCAAAAATTAATTCGGGAACAGTGTAATCATATACTGCTCCTTGTGCAATAGCTTCGGGTGTGATGGTAGGATTTGATGCCGATAATGCATATCCTATAAGCACAGGAACACCTAATAAACCCCAATTTTGAATCCAAAAAATTAATCCATAAGCAGAACCTAACGAACGCTCTTCGACAATTTTGGGTAACGATGGCCACATTGAGGCCGGAACTAACGAAAATGCAGTTCCCAATATTACTATTGTTGCAATGGCGATAAAATAATTAAAAGTATCGGCAGGTACTAATGCAAAAATTAAATGCGAAATAGTTAGCAAAAGTGCACCATATAACATTAACGTTGCACCTAAGCCTTTTTTATCAAGAAAAAAGCCTATAAATGGAGTTAGTATCATGGCACCAATTGGGAAAAATGAAAATAAAGCAGCTGCATCTTTTAAACTAATACCTAATTTTGAAGCCAACATATCTGTAGCAAATTTTTGGAATGGAAAAATTGCAGAATAAAATAATACACATAAACCAGCAATTGCTAAAAAGCCCGGATTAGATAATATTTTTCCGATATCCTTGATTTTAAATTCTTCATCCGAACCTTTTTCAATTTTTGTTCCCTCTTGTTTATCTAATTTTAGGTCCATAAATGTATATATCAAAAACAAAAGAAAACCAACAACTAAAAATGCAACTCCCCAAAAAATAGAATTTGAAACTCCTCCATGCTCAGCAAAAATGGGCGATAAACGAAATACTGCAAACACCCCTAACCTTGCCGTTGCCATCTCTAATCCCATTGCTAATGCAAGTTCTTTTCCCCGAAACCATTTAACAATAGTTTTAGAAACAGTTATGCCTGCCATTTCAACCCCCACACCAAAAATCATGAACCCAATATAAGCCAATAATGCAGTGGTGGGCAATTCCATTCCTAAAATAGAAACAGCCGACTCAATAGGTATAAACGAAACAGCATAATATTTTATCCCTCCCCCTAAAACCATTGTAAAACCCGACAATAAAAGTGTAAATCGAATTCCCATTTTATCAAGAATAATTCCGGATAAAATTAAGAACCCGGCAAAGACATTTAAGAAAAATTCCGAACCACCCAACATTCCATAAACTTCGGGTGTCCATTTATATGTTTTTTCAAATAAATTTTGTAGTGGCGATGCTACATCTACAAAAAAATAAGCAAAAAACATTGTTAACGAAATCAATCCCAATGCAAACCACCGGGCAGTTTTCGAATCTCTTAAGGTTCGTTGAACTTCTGTCATAATCATTATTTTTTAACTTCGTGCAAAGCTATAAAATATTCTTTTGAAAAATTAAATATCCAGTAAAATTTTGGCATATTTTTGATACTTTTGTAAAAATTCATGACTAATAGCACAAAGAAAAAAATCAATGAAAATATATTTTACATGTTTATTTTTTTTAATTAATTCTATTGTTTTTTCTCAAGGAATTAAATTTTTCGAAGGTTCGCTAGATGCTGTTAAAGCCGAAGCCTCAAAACAAAATAAATTTATTTTTGTTGATTGCTACACAACTTGGTGTGGTCCGTGCAAATGGTTAGCTAAATATGTTTTTACAAATGCACACATAGGTAATTTTTATAACCAAAACTTTGTAAACTACACGCTCGACATGGAAAAGGGCGAAGGAAAAGAATTTGCAAAAAAATATGGCATTCATGCCTATCCTACGTTATTATTTATTGATTTTAAAGGAAATGTTCAGCATCGTTATGTTGGTGCCTGCGATACCATTTCTTTTTTAGCCATAGGTAAACAAGCGCTCGACACAAATAATAATTTTGGTAGTTTATTAAGAAGATATCAACGAGGCGATCGGACGCCAGATTTTTTAGCTAAATATGCTCTTACATGTGCCGCTGTTTATTATCCTTACGATGTGCAAGAATACTTTGCTACTCAACCCGACTCTGCATTATTTAAAGAAATAAACATACAAATTTTAGAACGCTATACACCAAGTATATATTCAAGAGAATTTAAGTATGTAATAAAAAATTTCGACCAATTTGTAATAAATTATAGTTTTGAGCGAATATATGCATATATTACAAACAGTATAGTAAAGTACTTATACGCATCATCTACACAAAAAGACTTCTCTGCTGAAAAAGAAATTGAAAAATTTTTATCTTCTTTCATTTTTCCATATTCACCTTACTGGAAAGCTGCATTCTTAATGGAATATAACGGATATTATAAGGTAAAACGCTATACAGAATCCATTCAATATGCCAAACAATTCTTGCAGCAAGCTATACTTTCAACTCCATATCATCAACAAAGTTTTATCGTTTCAACAGAAAGCTTAAAGAATAAAATCTCAGACGAATTTTTACTTAAAGAATTTACTGCTTTTTTAAACAATTATTTAAATAAAATTGAGACATACAATAATTCTACATTGTTGCTTAATGTTTTAAACATAAGCATTAAAGCCAAAAATAAAGAAATGGCTGAAAAAGTTAAATTATTGTTTAAAAATGTGGCATTAAACGACCAACAACAAAAAGAATATGAACAATTAATAAAACAATTACAAACATTATAGTATAGGGCTAAATATACGCGCAATTCCTTGAGCAAAATGATGTGTAAAAGGCTTATTATAATATTCCTCTAAAATTACTTTATCGCAATGTTTCAGATCGTCCAAATACGTTTGTTTCAATTTTAATGTAATTTCTTTGTCATAAATAAGTGCATTTACCTCAAAGTTTTGATCGAAGCTACGTAAGTCCATATTGGCAGTACCAACGGACGAAATAATATCGTCAACTATAAGCACTTTGCTATGCGTAAAACCTTTCTTATAGGTATAAACCGAAACATTTGCTTCTAATAATTCGGGCAAATACGATAAAGAACCGTAATACGTTAATTTTGAATCGGACCTATGTGGTAATATAATTCTCACATCAACACCGCTCAGTGCAATAGTTTTTATGGCTGTAAGAATACTTTCGTTAGGTATAAAATAAGGAGTTGACATGTACACATATTTTCTTGCTGTACTTATCAAATAAAAATAGGCTTGCATTATGCTATTCCAATCCGAGTCAGGTCCACTAGCAATTATTTGAACGATATTTCGGTTACGAGGTTTGTTTTCGGGAAAATAAATATCTTGCGATAATAATCGGTCGGTAGCAAAATGCCAATCGGTAAGAAAAATTAACTGCAACGAATGAACCGCTGTTCCAATAATTTTTAGATGCGTATCACGCCAAATTCCTATATCAGGGCTACCATACCAATATCTATCGGCTATATTTAGTCCTCCGATAAAACCAATCTTACCATCTACTACAATAATTTTTCTATGATTGCGATAATTAATTCTTTGAGCTAATCGCGGAAATCGTACCGGCAAAAAGGCATACACCTCTATCCCGGCTTTTGTTAATTCATGAATAACTTTTTTACTCAACCCCCACGAACCTACATCATCATACAAAACCCTAACCTCGATACCTTCATTAGCTTTTTTTACTAAAAGCTCTTTTAACTGTTGAAAAACCTTTCCCTCTTCAATAATGTACGATTCTATATGTATGTGATGTTTAGCTTGAGTAATTGCGTCGAATATTGCAGGAAATGTTTCATCGCCATTCTGAAGAATATCAATTTTATTGTGCATAGTAAGAATTGCTTTGCTGTTGTTGAAAAGAAGTTTCACAGCACCAATCTTCGATATTAATTCAGGATCATTTTGCAGTAAATTATGGATAAGATGTTTATTTTGCCACAACAAATGCTTTTCTACTTGTCTAAAATCGCTTAATTCTTTTCTAAAAAAAACTTTTTTCTTACGATACGACCTACCAAAAAAGAAAAATAAAATCAATCCGGCTAAAGGTATCAATAAAATAACCGAAATCCATGCTATTGTTTTTATAGGATCTCGACGCTGCACAATAATAATAACAATGCTTATAAAAATTAGTACAACCAATAATATTCGCCAACCAGATACCAATATATTCCAAAACTCATTCATAAACTTTTTAATTCTATTAAAGTAATTTCGGGCCACATACCTAAACGCATTAAATAGCCAACCATTCCTAATCCTCTATTTACATACAAATAATTATCACCTTGCTTATACAAACCCCACCAATGCTTATATCTTAATTTTACAGGACTCCAACAACATTTATCAGTGCAATAACCAAGCTGAAAAGCATGTGTATGTCCCGATAATGTTAATGAATTGGGCAACGATACAACAATTTTTTCTGACCAATATGTCGGATCATGGCTAAGCACGATAGCAAAAGTATTTACATTAGTAGCAGCTTTTTCAATATCGCCATATTGTTTAAAGGGTTTTAATCCCCAATTATCAACGCCTACTATTGCGATACTATCATTCTTTATTTTAATATATGAATGTTCATTTCGAAGTACTTTGAAATGAATAGTTTTGTAATATTGAATAATCTTCTTAATATTTTTTTCTTTCTCGGAAGGACATTTCCAATACGAATAATCACCAAAATCATGATTTCCTAAAACTGCAAATTTATGCGCTTTGAAGTATAAATTATCAAGAATAGTGTCTGTTTGTTCTAATTCGTTGTAATATTGATTCACTATGTCGCCTGTAAAAACAATCAAATCGGGTTTATAATAATTACAACTATCTACAATTTTATTTAAAAACTTTTCTTTATTTAAAAAACTACCCATGTGAATATCTGACAGATGAATAATTTTAAAACCTTCAAATTCTTTAGGTAAATTTTTAATATGTACCGTTTCTTTTAACACAGTTATTCTTGTTGAGCCAATGATAATACCATATAGCTGAATGCAAAAAACCAGTATAGCTATAGTTAAGCTTAAATATTTCCGAAATTTTAACATTTTAACACTTCGAAAAAATAAATGGGGCAAATAAAACAACCCATGAACAATAACATACATAAACTTAGAAAACAAAAATAAAAAATAAAAAGTCAGAATATGAAATATGTAAGTGTATTTATTCCCTGCATCAAATCGAAATGCCAATATAATCAGCAACATTAAAGTAAATAATATAAAGGGCAAAAACGAAAGCACTACACTTCTCCGCTTTGTCAAAGCTCGATAATTTGAATACAACGACCAACAAAACAAACTTTCTATAAGCAAAAAGAAAATAAACGCAATTATCATAATATTTGGAAAAAATTTTTTAGCTCATTACCTTTGCACAAAAATAAAAATATTATGGCAAGTATTCGAAATCTTAAAAAAGATATTGATTATTTAACTAACGAAGTTGTAAATACTGCATATTTAGCTATTGGCATTCATGGCGAAAAAATTGAGCAAAAAGTTATTGACCTTTTAGAAGAAGTTATTGATTTTCACAACAGTTTATATCAAAAAATTCAAGATGCCCCTACAGGCAAAAAAAACAAACAAGCCAAACCATATTTTAGAGAAATTAGACAGGCAATGGACGAAAAATATCCCGAATTCTTTGCCAAACTCAGCAAAATTATTTCTCAACAATAAAGTTCTTAACATAAAATTTGCTCTTTGTTTAAAAATTTTTTTATATAAAATCTTGTATTTTCTTACTTTTTATATCTTTGCAAGTTCATAAATAAAATTTTTGATCGTTATGTTGACATTTATTGTTTCCAGTACAGAATTATACGAAAAACTACAACAGTTAAATAAAGTTGTACCTTCAAAAAGTACGTTACCTATTTTAGGCAACTTTTTATTCGAATTGAATAATAACACTCTTACTTTAACCGCAACCGATACGTCTAACACTATAACAACACAATTACAGCTGCAAAACGTAGAAGGTACAGGAAGTATATGCATCGATGCAAAAAAACTGATTGATATCATTAAAGAATTTGGCGAACAACCCATTACTTTTAACATTAACGAGGAAAACAAAAACATTGAAATTACAACGCAAAATGGTAAATATACCCTTGTAGGATACGATCACAATGACTTTCCACAACTACCAACACTTAAAAAAGATGCCAACCGTTTTATCATTTCTGGCGAAGCTCTATTAGCAGGTATCCAAAAAACATTCTTTGCAATAGCCAACGACAACTTGCGTCCCATAATGAATGGAATATATTTTGATATTAGCCCCACAGAAATCAATTTTGTATCTACCGATGCACATAAATTAGTACGTTACAAACGGTTCGATGTGAAAGTAGATTTTACTAATTCATTCATTTTAAGCCAAAAATCGGCAGCATTACTTAAAACTATGATTGATAAAAACACCGCCGAAGTACATGTTTCGTTCGATAAACAAAATGCTCACTTCGAAGTAAACGACACTCATCTCATTTGTCGCTTAATAGAAGGTGTTTATCCTGCTTATAACTCTGTAATACCCGTAGATAATCCCAATAAGCTAACTATAGATCGGGTCGAATTCATGAATAGTATTAAACGTGTAAGCATATTTTCCAATCCAGCAACCAATTTAGTTCGCTTACAACTTAATGCAAATCAAATTACCGTTAGTGCTCAAGATTACGATTTAGCAACATCGGGTATTGAAGTATTGCCATGCTCCTATGAAGGAAAAAATATGGACATCGGATTCAAGTCTTCATTTTTACATGAAATATTAGCTAATCATACTTCAACCAATATAATTATGGAATTATCCGATCCTACCCGTGCAGGACTTGTACTTGCAGCCGACGAAGATCACACTATCGAACATACTTTAATGCTTATCATGCCTATGAAAATCAATACAGAATAAATAACTATTCTTTGTTTATTTAATTACTTTTTTACTAACTTAGCTCAAAATTATTAATAAGAATGGTTCGAAAGATTAACTTATTATTTATTTCGCTGTTATCTTTTGCTATTATTTATGCTCAGGATTTGGCAAAAAAAGAAATAGAAAAACAAGCCGAGCGACATTGGACAAATTTGAATTATAAATTAGCTGCAGAACAATACGAAAAATTATTAACTCTTGAGCCTCAAAACACAACATATGCATATAAATTTGCTATTTCTAATTTCTTAGCAGGCCTAAACATAGACAAATCACTAAGAAATATTGAACCTTTACTTGGAAAAGAAAAAAACTTTAACGATATCCCTTTCTGGATTGGCAGAATGTATATGGCTAATTATCAATTTAACGATGCAATTGATATGTTTAATACATATATTGCAAGCAATAGTACCAATGCCGAACAAGTAAAAGAGGCTCAAAAATACATAAACATGTGTCTGTCGGGCATACAATTGTTAAATAAGCCTGTAAATGTACATTTCGAAAATTTAGGATCACTCATCAACTCGTCGGCAAATGAATTTTTACCATTAATACCCTCAAACGAAGAATTTTTAATATTTACATCCGATAAGCGATACGACGAAAGTGCAAAAATGTTTGACGAAAATTTATATATTTCGTATCAAGACAAAACTTCTTGGACACCAGCTAAACCACTGCAATACATAAATACATTTGATCCTGAAAAAGGAGTAGGATTAAGCTACGACGGTAAAATATTGTATGTATGCGGACATTTTGCCAATTCTTATAGCGACATTAATGTTGCCATTCAAAAAAATAAACAATTCAAATTCGATCCTCTAAATAATGTGTTTAGCACTTTGGGCAATAAGCTTACTACAGGTGCAAGCATTACCGAAGATGGTAAAACAATTTATTTTTCAGCAGTCCGAAACGATTCGCACGGAAAAAGCGATATTTATGTCATCAAAATATTACCCAACGGACAATGGAGTCAACCTAAAAATTTAGGAGAAGTAATCAATACGGCAGAAGATGAAATGTATCCTCAAATTTCACCCGATGGAAAAGTACTTTACTTTGCAAGTCAAGGACATAATAGCATGGGAGGCTTTGATATTTTTGTCAGTTATTTAAATGAAATAACCAATGAATGGACACCTCCTCAAAATTTGGGTTACCCCATAAATAGCCCACTCGACGATTATTCTATTGCTTTTTCGCCTTCGAAAAAATATGCTTATGTGGCTACTGTCAGAAAAGAAGGATTCGGAGGTTCAGATATTTATAAATTAACATTTAACGATGTTGATGCTCCTACAACCATTATCAAAGGAACTTTATTTGCAAAAACCAATCAAGATTCTATTCAATGGAAATCAAATCTCGGAAACCCGGAAATTACAATTTACGATAAAAACAAAAACATCTTTGGAAAATATTTATACAATATGTCTCTCAATCGTTTTGTAGCAGCATTACCCGCAGGAGAATACGAGCTAAGCATAAAATGCATGGGATTTAAAGAATATACCGAAAAACTAACAATTATGGATCGCTCTTTGTATGTTCCAGAAACAGATAGAAATTTTTCACTCATCAAAAATTAATTTTATGAAACTATATATTCTATCACTACTTTCAATTTGTTTCATTCAATTCAGTCTGGCTCAAACAGAATTGAGTGACGCTAATACAAATTTCGACGATGAAAACTACGAAGTTGCTTTAAAACAATACTTAAAAATTTATAAAAAATATGCCAACGATGCCCTGATAAACTATCGTATTGGATATTGTTACTTGAAAACCAACTATAATAAAAGAGAATCTTTACCTTACTTGCTTAAAGCCGATAGTTTAAAAAGCAATATATCCCCTACAATAATGTATGATTTGGCAATGGCATATTTTCACAACCACAAATTCAACAAAGCCGAAGATTACTTAAAACGTTACATGAATTCAAAAAAACTAAAACCCGACGAACTTTCCATAATTGACAAATCTTTAGAAACAATTATTACTGCTAAAAAACTAACTTCAAAACCCGTAAATGTTACGTTTATTAATCTTGGCAAAAATATTAATTCGCCTCAAGACGACTATATTCCGTTTATTACAGAAGACGAAAATTTTATGGTATTTACATCGGCACGCAAATACATTAGCGATTTTCAACAATTTATACGAGGCATATACTTTAGTCGAAAAAATAATGGAATTTGGTCAAATGCTGCTCCAATCAGCTCAAAAATAAATACCGACGAAGATGCAGAAATTGTTGGAATTAGTAAAGACGGCAACACTTTACTTGTGCATGTCAATCGTTCCAACAATCCTCACGATATTTTTTATTCAGAAAAAAATAAAGCTGGAATTTTTACCGACTTAATCAACTTTGGTCCTACGATTAATACAAATAGCGAAGAAATAGGTGCTAGTTTATCTGTTACTGGCGACACTTTATATTTTTCGAGTAACAGACCTGGTGGGCTTGGAGGTTTCGATATATATATGGCATTTCGTCGCCCTAATGGGACATGGAGTCAGGCAATAAACTTAGGCGAACCCATTAACTCATCTGCCGACGAAAACTATCCTTATATTACTGCCGATGGGCAAAAATTATATTTTTCATCGAACCGTTCGGGCAGCATGGGAGGATATGATATATTTAAAAGCAAACTCATAGATGGAAAATGGTCAGAACCCGAAAATCTTGGATATCCTATAAACGATACTTATGATAATTACAACATAGCTCTTACAACCAACAGCCGATATGGATACATTAGTAAATATGATTCTACAAGTTTGGGTGGATTAGACATATATCGTGTTATTTTCAACGATGTGCCACCTACAAACATTGCTTTTACAGGAAGTATTCTTGTTGGCGATAGTGTTAAAAATGTCCCATATAAACAAGTGGATTCATTAATTACCATAACTGTATATAATAAAAACAACACTTCACAACAATATACCTATCAACCAAGCAAAAAAGGACGATATACCATTGCTCTTAGTCCTGGTGAATGGATTTTTGAAATTAAAGGTCAAGCATACGATACATATCGTCAAGAAATTCTTATTCGTGATGAACAACCAACACAAACCGTGTTTATTAAAAATGTATATTTAAAGAAAAAAGTCAACAAATGAATTTACCGTTAAAAAAACCTATTGTTTTCTTCGATTTAGAAACAACGGGCACAGATGTAATAAAAGACAGAATTGTAGAAATTACTATTCTTAGAATTGAACCTAATCAGCAAGAAAAATTACATACCTATTTAATTAATCCAACTATACCAATATCGCCCCAAGCAAGCAAAATACATCATATTACCGATGAAATGGTAAAAGATAAACCAACTTTTAAAGAACTAGCCCACACTATAAAAGATTTATTCGAAGGAGCAGACATTGCCGGATTTAACGCACACAAATTCGACATCCCCATCCTTGTTGAAGAATTTTTAAGATGCGACATTGATTTTAATATAAAAAACAGAAATATCGTAGATGTGCAGGTTATTTTTCATAAAATGGAACAGCGAAACCTTGCTGCAGCCTATCGTTTTTATTGCAACAAAGAACTGAATAATGCACATAGCTCAAAAGCCGATACAATAGCTACATACGAAATACTCAAAGCTCAACTCGATCGCTACCCCGATTTGCCCAAAAACATTAAAGAATTAAGTGTTTTTTCTACTTATCACAGAAATGTTGATGTACACGGGCATATTATTTATAATGACAAAAACGAAGAAATATTCAACTTTGGAAAATATAAAGGACAAACAGTTGCTAGCGTCCTACAAAAAGATTCGGGCTATTATGGTTGGATTCAAAATGCCGACTTCCCCCGCCAAACTAAAAAGATCATTAGCGATATATACATGCGTATCAAAAAACAATAAATGAAAATAATTTGCATCGGTAGAAATTACAGATTACACGCCGAAGAATTTAATAATCCTGTGCCCGAAAATCCTATTTTTTTTCTTAAACCTGATACTGCACTATTACGAAACAATGAACCTTTTTTCTATCCCGATTTTTCGAACGATATTCACTGTGAAGTCGAACTTGTTTATCGCATTTGCAAAGTAGGGAAAAACATACATCGTCGCTTTGCACATCGTTATTTTGATGCTATAGCTCTCGGCATAGATTTTACCGCAAGAGACCTGCAACAATATTGTAAAAGAAATGGATTACCATGGGAAATAGCAAAATCTTTTGATCACTCTGCAGCTATCAGTCAGTTTATCGAAAAAACAAGTTTTAATAATCTAAAAAACATATCCTTTTCACTGTTCATCAATGGAAAACTTGTTCAGCATGGCAACTCTAATGAAATGATTTTTTCCATTGAAGACATTATCGCATATACATCAAAATTTATCACTTTTAAAACCAGCGATTATATTTTTACAGGCACGCCTCATGGCGTTAGAAGCATTAACATAGGCGATCACATAGAGGGTTATATTGAAGATAACAAAATGCTCGATTTTTATATACGCTAATTTTGTTGCATCGGCATTAACATTTTTGCTCTATTTAAATAATATTGAGCTTTTACTGTATCATTTTTATACGAAAAATATTTTGCTAAGCTCAGTGCCCGTTGATAATTTGTAGGATTACGACGAAAGGCTTCTTCCCAATATTTAATAGCTGTAGCTGTATCTTTTTTAGTAAAATAATAGTAACCTATGGATGTATATGGAATATCTGTAATTGTATCATAATTAATCATAAGCTCAGCATAATGTTTGGCACTATCGGTATAGTTAAGTTTAAACCATAAATTTATTAGATTTTGCCATAGACGGGGATATTTTTTTTCGAGTTTTAGAGCCTTTAAATAATATGGTATTGCCAAACTATCCTGTTTAAGCATTTCGTAACATTGTGCTAAATTAAAATTCAATTCAAAATTTTCGGGTTTGTAAGTATATGCCTTTTTTAAGTATTCTAAAGCCTTTTGTGGCTGATTGTAAAAATTTATATATATGTTAGCTATGTTGTTTAAAGCTTTAGGATTTTCGGGAAATAACTTTAAACTTTGTTCATAATAATATATTACACTATCGAGCGATGGTTTTAGTTGTGAAAAAGGTTTTTGTAATGGATTGTTTTGCATAATTCTATCCATAATCGTTTGAGCTAAAATATCATTTGCTTTAACTGAATTTTCAAGATATTTAATATCCCTTGTAAATAATGTCATTTCGGAACGCCAGTCATTATTTCTATCAATAGTTTTAACTGCATAGAATATAAGAATAAAAATAAAAATCCATTGTAAACGATTTTGAAGTTTTTTTAATTTTTTTGATGGATTTGTCCACACTACATAAAATAATGATGCCAAACTTATTGCAAATCCTAACGAAGGACCATGCAGAAAACGATCGGCAACAATACCATTTATTTCAATAAAATAATTCGAGAACGGTAATATTGCCAAGAAATAAAATAACCATCCAAAAAGCAAATAGGAATTCTTATGTCTATACTTAATAACAACATAAAATATTATAATATGAATAATTACCGAAAGCCAAACTAAAAAATCAGAAACATGTATCAGTGGTACTTTGTATAATCCATAATAAAATAATAACGGATGGGGGAAAATTAACATTTTCAGATAAAATAATAATGAATAAGCTGCGTAAGAAAAATTAGCAAATTCTACATCAGTATATCGCAGAGGGTTTTCGAACGATAAAAGTTCTAATTCATCTGGCGGAAACAGCCAGGTTGGTAATTTATACATAACATATCCAGCAGCTATTAAAACAATCGAAGCGAATAAAATATTTCTTCGTTCAGGAATAAGAAACCAATTTTTAGGTTGAATTAAGCTGATTATTGGCTCTTTTTTTAAAAATTTATAATAAAAAATGAATGGAAAAACAAGTAAAAACGAAAAAGCACTTTGCTTTGCTAAAAAAGAAATGCAAAATAAAAGTATAGCTAAGAAAAATTTCCAATAATTGTTGTGTGTAATAAAATCTATAAAACAGATACCCGATAAAATTCCAAATAAAAAATACAAAATTTCTTCCCTATTTTTCAAACTAGCAACAACTTCGGTATGTATTGGATGAAACATCCAAAGCAATAAACTTAACCAAATTAAAATAAGCAAATGATTTTCGGTAAAAATTCGCTTTAAAAAAATAAAAACAACAAAACACATCAAAGCGTAAAGTACTATGTTAATAAAATGACTTACATGAGGATTAACGCCAAATAAAGATACCTCTATAGCATATACAGCTTTGGTTACAGGACGATAGCCAAATTTTGCCTGTTTGTTTTCGAAATAACGAGATGCAAATATTTCAGGGATTGCTTTAATTCCTTTCTGAACTGTTTCATTTTTATAAATTACAAAAACATCATCCAGATTATAATAATGTCCGATTGTATTGCCATATAAGATAAAAGATAATAACAACAGCACAATAAAAGCTATTCTATTTCCAGATAAATAATGAAGTTTAGAAATAAAATTTGGCATATAAAAAATCGTTTAAACTTTTTGTAAAAATAAACAACTCTTTAATTATTTTAGCGTCTTAAAGAAAAAACATATGAATAGATATTTTTTTACACTTTTTGTATTTTGTATTTCTAATTTTACATTTATCCATGCTCAACTGAAAATTAATTGGAACAGCAATGAATACTTATTTTACCAAACAAAAAAAATCAAGGAATTGCCCTTTACCTTTGAAAACGCAAACGACGACATCGTTAAAGTAATGAATAACCTATCGAACGTAGGAAAATTAAAAAAAATAAAAATTCCAAAAAATTACAACTCCTGTCAGTTGCAAGGAAAATTTATATTTAAAGAAACGCCTAACGAAACAGATTTTAGAATGATATTAGAACACCTAAATATTCATGAATTTTATGTAAATGATATAAAAATATTAACTCGTACTTTAATAAGCGAAAAGGACGCAAAAGATAAAGCAATTGCCTTTGAGTATAAAGATATGATCTTTCAATCATATTTCAACGATACTTCAAGAATCGAATATTACGATTTTCAGATATATTATGCTCAAACAAAGCTCATTTATATGTATAGCCAAAATTATCCTAAATATCTTTACCAAGGCTATGTTACAAAGTTTACCGAAATGTTAGAAACAAAAACGAAAGAAAGGGAAGCTTTTTTACAAAAAACAAAAAACTAGTGCTATATGAAAAAAATATTGGTTTTTCTAATAATATTCATAGGTTGTTCACAAATAGTTATAAGTCAAAATGCTACAAGCTGTCAAATTGCAGATCCATTTTGCACGGGACTTACATACGGCTTCCCAATGAATACTAATACTTCGGCACAACCTGGACCTAATTATGCTTGCCTTTGTACTCAACCCAATCCTGTTTGGTATTACCTTAAAATCCTAAATCCTGGAAATATTACTATATACTTAAACTCACCTACGGGCAACGATATTGATTTTATATGTTGGGGACCATTTAATTCCCCTACTGCACCTTGTGTCTCTCAATTGACAGCAAACTGTTCGGGTTGTTCAAACTGCCCAAACAATACAGTAAATCCTAGTTTTTACCCCTCAGGCAATACCGTAGATTGTAGTTACGATCCGGCAGAATTCGAATACGTGCATATCTCTAATGCACAAACCGGACAGTATTACTTACTATGTATTACCAATTATTCAAATCAACCTGGCAATATTGTATTTTCACAAAGCAATGCCGGACAACCTGGAGCAGGCTCTACCGACTGCTCTATTGTAACACCTTGCGACATTACAGGCATGACAGCAAACCCATCGGCATGCAATCCTTCTAATAATAACTATTCTGTTAGCGGCACTATAACGTTTCATGACGCACCTACCACCGGGCAACTTGTTATTACTGACGGATCGAGCACTGTTACATACAACCCTCCATTTAACAGTCCTATAAATTACACCATCAACAATTTAAACAGCAATGGTGCACAACACTCTGTTACAGCAACATTTACCGGCGACCAGACTTGCACCTATATGGTAACGTATAATGCACCTAATCCATGTAACCAATGTAGTGCTAACGCCGGTGCTGATTTTTCTACTTGTGGTCTGTCTGCAACATTATCGGCAATAACTAACCCGGGCGATTATAATACAAGTTGGTCTTGTAGTACTCCAGGAGTAGTTTTTACACCTCAAGGTTCACCAAATGCAACTGTTACAGTCCCTTCTTCAGGAACATACACATTTACATGGACAATTACAAATAGCTTTGGTGTAACTTGCAGCGACCAAGTTGTGGTTACTTTTACTCAAACACCTGTTGCCTCTTTTACAGCAACACCACTTCAATGTTATGGTCAAGCTTCTACTATTACATTCACAGGAAGTGCAACATCGTCTGCATCATTTAACTGGAATTTTGGAAGCAGTGCTAATGTACAATCTGGTTCAGGTTCTGGTCCGTATTCTGTAACATGGACAAATGCAGGAACTATAAATATCAGTTTACAAGTCATTGACAATCACTGTCCGTCTAACACTGCAACGGTTACGCTGAATCAACCTCCCCAACTAATAGCAAACGTGAACGTTTCGCCTGTTACATGTGCTAGCGGTACAAATGGAAGCGTAAACATATCGGTACAAGGAGGCACACCCTCTTATTCATACCAATGGTCAAATACTACTGGTCCCCCATTTCCTGCTGGTACATATTCAGTAACCATTACCGATCAAAACTTATGTTCTATTTCATATCCGTTTACAGTAACTGAACCGAACCCCATTGTCGTTGTTCCCAATCAAACAAACCTTACTTGTTATCAAAATAATACAGGAAGTGCAACTGTCAATGTATCGGGCGGAACCAGTCCGTATTCATATTCATGGACAAATAATGTTAGTACAACTAATTCAGCAAACAACTTGTCGGCAGGAAATTACACGGTTTCTATTTATGATGCCAATTTGTGTTTAGTAACACAAACATTTCAAATAACTGAACCTCAACCTATTGCTATTCAAGCAATTAACACAATCAATCCCACTTGTGCAGGGCAATGCAATGGATCTATTCAAATAAATGTTTCTGGAGGAACTCCTCCTGGATACAATTACCAATGGTCCAATGGCAGCAATTCACAAAATCCTGCTTCTTTATGTTCAGGAAATTATACTGTTACTGTGAGCGATGCTAACAACTGCACATCCACACAACAATTTACTCTCATAGATCCTCCATCTTTGATTGCTCAAATATCAAATACTACACACATTTTGTGTAATGGACAATGCAATGGGTCGGCAACAGTTTCAACAACAAATGGTACACCCCCGTATGCCTACGCGTGGTCAAATTTTTCAAACAATCAGACTGCCAGTAATTTATGTGCAGGTAATTATACTGTAACTGTGTACGATGCCAATACATGTTCGGCAACAACCTCTGTTACAATAAATCAGCCACCACAATTAAATGCACAAGTGAGCAACATTCAGGCTACACAATGTTATGGCGATTGCAATGGAAGCGCAACCATCACAGTTACAGGCGGAATTCCACCTTATCAATACACATGGCCTAATAGCAACGTTAACTTACCTATCAATAATTCTTTATGTGCTGGTACGCACATGGTTACAGTTACAGATGCAAATTCTTGTACTACAACTGCTGCAGCTATGGTACCACAACCTAGCGAGCTTATCATAACAAATATTTTAACTACTAACCTCACTTGCAACGGAAGTAATAACGGTTCTATACAGGTTAATATTACCGGAGGCGTTGGTACTTGGTATTTTAGCATCCCTGGAATAACTGATACAACTGGAACATTCACTAATCTTGCTGCTGGCATTTATACGGTTACAGTTACAGACTCTCGTGGATGTAGCAAAACAGGAAGTGCTACTATCACAGAACCATCGCCCGTAGTCGTTACAGGTCAAACATATTATTCCGTTTGTAACGGCGAATGGGTTTATCCAAGTGTTTCGGCACAGGGAGGTACTTATCCTCATACATTTTATTGGAATGGCCAACAAGGAAGCAACACTATTGGACTTCAACCTACTCAAAATACAACTTATACCGTTTCGGCAACCGATGCAAATAACTGTCCAAGTAATACATTGACTATTAACATTGCTGTTTCAGCACCATTAGTTGTTGATGTTACAGCAAATCCCAATGCTGTTTGTCCTGGACAGCCTGTAGAACTCACACCGCTAATGTTTGCAGGAGGCGGACCTCCGTATATGATTACTACTGAAACTGGTACAGTAGTTACCCCACCGATTATTATTTATCCTCAACAATCGGGCTATTACGTCTTATATGTTGAGGATGTTTGTGGCTCTAAAGCTCACGATTCTGTTTATATTACCGTACATCCATTACCTCAGGTTAGTTTTGTGAGTGATACCGTGAGTGGATGCGAACCATTAACTGTTACATTCCATCCGCAAATTAGTTCTCCCGGACAACAATATGTATGGAATTTTGGTGATGGTAGTATCAATCAAATTTCGTTCGAACAACATCCTACTCATACATTTAATTACGACGGCGTTTATGATATTACACTTACTATTACTAGCCCCAATGGTTGCACAAATTCTGTTACATATAACGACATGATTCGTGTATATCCCAAACCAGATGCAAGATTTACTTATACCCCCCAAACAGTCAGTATAGTTAAACCTGAAGTTATTTTTACAAATTTATCAACTGATGCCGATTGGTATATTTGGTCGTTTGGTGATGGTGATTCATCAAATTTAATTCATCCGTACCATTGGTACAAACATTTAGGTGTATATTTAGTTGAGTTAATTGCTATTACTCAAAAAGGTTGTAAAGATACTGCCAGAAGCTACGTTACTGTAAGACCAGAATATACGTTTTATGCTCCTACATCCATTTCACCCGATTTTGACGATTTGAATGATATTTTTTATGTTGTAGGAACCGGAATTACTTCTAAGAATTTTAAAATGTATATTTATGACAGATGGGGAGAAATTATCTATGAAACAGATAAATATGACCCAAACGATCCGGCCAAATACGGTTGGGATGGAACTGTAAAAAATCACAAATCTGCTCCTCCTGGCACATACGTATGGCTTGTAAAATATACTGATCCTGATAATATACAACATGAAGAATCAGGAACTGTAACTGTAATAAAATAATATTTGCATAGCCTTTTTTGAATAATACAAAAAGACCCATTATTTTTGATAAAAAAATTCATGCGTATTGAAAAAGACTTTTTAGGCACTGTGGAGCTTCCTAATGAGGTAATGTATGGAATTCATTCACATCGTGCCAGACAAAATTTTGATAATATTACATCTTTCCCCTTTTCATGGTATTGTGCCATGGGCACAGTAAAATACGCTTGTTATCTAACATACAAGAAATTTAAACAAACAGCAAGTCAACAGATACAAAGTCCTAAAATTAGTTTCATTGATGACAATGTTATTGATGCACTAATTCAAAGTTCTTTAGACGTCTCTACAGGAAAATACTTCGAACATTTTATTGTTCCAGCTATACAGGGAGGAGCAGGTACAAGTATCAATATGAATATAAACGAAATAATTACAAACGCCGCACTCAAGTATTTAGGTTATAAGCCTGGAGATTATCATATCATTGATCCCATTGAACATGCAAATATATTTCAATCAACTAATGATACTGTTGCCACAGCATTACGAATTGCCATCATGCAACTATTACAACAACTCGAAGAAGCTATAAATCAAACTCGTTTCAGTTTCGAACAATTAGAGCGACAATTTCGCGATACACTCCGACCCGGTTACACACAAATGCAAGAAGCTGTTCCAACAAGTTTTGGGAAAATGTTTTCGGCATATAACGATGCTCTTTCGCGCGACTGGTGGAGAGTTTCGAAATGTTTTGAACGAATTAAAACAGTTAATCTTGGTGGAGGAGCTATTGGCACAGGATTAGCAGTTCCTCGTTTTTTTATTGTGGAGGTTGTTAACGAATTAAAGCAAATTACTCATTTACCCTTAGCTCGAAGTGAAAATTTAGTAGATACTACACAAAACTTTGATAGTTTTGTGGAGGTACATGCTATTCTTAAATCACATGCTGTAAATTTAGAAAAAATTTCCAACGACATCAGAATTTTATCTGCCGATATAGGACATAAAATCATGAATATACCTGCAGTACAAGCAGGTAGCAGCATTATGCCCGGTAAAGTGAATCCCGTAATTAATGAATTTATTATAAGCATTGCTCATCAAATATATGCTAACGATTTGTTAATAAGTAACCTATGTGGACAAGGATTGCTAGAACTTAATCCTTATGTTCCTACTATAGGCAAGGCAATCATCGAAAGTTTAACTTTACTCATTTCGGCAAACAAAAGCTTTACAAATTATTGCATTAATCATATAATCATTAAAGAAAATTACTCGCTTGAACTCCTTTATAAAAGTGCTTCTATTACTACTGCATTAATACCATATATTGGTTATCATAAAGCCACAGAAATTGCTCTATTAATGAAAAATGAGGATTTAACAGTCTTCGAAGCAAATAATAAATTGAAATATTTACCTAATGAGAAACTCCAGCAAATATTAACTCCCCATGCTTTGATTCAACTCGGATATTCTATAAAAGAACTTTAATTATGATTATTCGGTCAAACACTCCTTATTTCTTCTGCGAACAATATTTTGATATAAACCAATTCATTACTATTTCTCCCGAAGAAGCAAAACATATTATCAAATCGCATAGACTTACAAAAGGGGATGAAGTAATTTTAGTAAACGGGAAAGGACTTAAAGGGAAAGCCATAATAATTGACCATAATGTCAAACATACGGTTCTTTCTGTTGTCGAAGTTATCAATGACACGCCGCTACCCTATAAACTACACATTGCCATGAGCATTCTTCAACATCCCGAACGATTTGAATGGTTTGTAGAAAAAGCCACTGAAATTGGAATTAGCGAAATAACTCCTATAATAACTCAACGCACAGTAAAAAAAAACATTAATACTGAACGGTTAAGAAAAATTGCTATTGCTGCTATTAAACAAAGTCGTCAATCGTATTTGCCCATAATAAATAATCCTTTACCATTTATTCGTTTTTTAAAGAATTTTACAGCCGACATTAAAGCCATTGCTGTTTGTTTTCATGAACGTGTACCTTTATCAAGCTTAATATCAAATAATTATCAATCATATTTATTTTTAATAGGACCTGAAGGCGACTTTACCGATGAAGAAATAAAATTAGCCCATGAAAATCAATTTATTTCTATTCTTTTAGGACATAATATCTTACGCACCGAAACATCGGGAATTTATATTGCAACGATATTAAAAAATTTTTATTCGATATAAACTGCATTTGCTACATTTATGCCATCCAATGCCGAAGAAGTAATACCTCCAGCATATCCGGCACCTTCACCACATGGATATAAATGTTTAATTTGAACATGCTCAAATGTATTTTCATTTCGCGGTATTCGTACAGGTGAACTAGTGCGAGATTCTATACCTATCATTAAAACATCGTCATTAATAAATAATGGCATTCTTTTCTGAATTCTCTGAAACGCCATAGTCAATTTTTCTCTTAACAATAGTGGCAACCATTCATGAAAAGGACTTGATACAACACCAGGAATATACGAAGTTTTTGGTAATGAAGTCGAAACCTTATTGTGTAAAAAATCAATTACACGCTGAGCAGGTGCTTTTAATCCATCGTTTGCTTGTTTAAATGCATTTTTTTCTAATTCATGCTGAAAAGAAAGCATGTCGGTTGCAGTTGCTTGCTGTGCAATGTCTTCGGTACGAATTTCGACAACAAAGCCACTATTAGCAAAGGGCGAATTTCGCTTCGACGACGACATGCCATTTACTACTATTGTTTCTTTTTCGGTCATTGCAGGAACAATACTTCCACCAGGGCACATGCAAAAAGAATACACACCTCTGCCATTAATTTGCTCAACTATTGCATACTCTGCTGGAGGCAAATATTTGATGTATGATGAACCATGATACTGCATTAAATTAATGAGATCTTGTTTATGTTCAAGTCTGACACCTACTGCAAAACCTTTGGGTTGCAATGATAACCCCTTATGAAACAATACATCGTAAACATACCGTGATGAATGTCCTGATGCTAAAATTACTGCATCGGCATATATTTTATCTTTAGTATTAACAGTAATCCCCTTACATTCGTCGTTTTCGATGATTAAATCGGTCATTTGACATGAAAAGTAAATTTCGCCTCCAGCATTTAATATCCATTTTCTGATATTTTCAATAATAATCGGCAATTTATCGCTTCCAATGTGGGGATGAGATTCATATAGAATTGTATCGCTTGCCCCTGCTTGAACTAATGTTTGCAAAAACCATTCAATATTACCTCTTTTGACTGAACGTGAATACAGCTTGCCATCGGAAAAAGTACCTGCTCCACCTTCGCCAAAACAATAATTTGAGATCTCATTAACCGTATTAGTTCGATACATTAATGCTATATCTCTTTTTCTCTGATGTACATCATTGCCTTGTTCTATAATAATTGGTTTAATACCTCTTGCCAATAATTGTAACGATGCAAATAAACCTGCAGGACCCATTCCGACTATAATAACATTACCATTCTTTAACGGTAATTTTGGTTGAAATGCCACATTACTAATATTCGTGTTTTTTATTTCGTCAACTGTTACTTCTATCCGTAAAACAATTTTTATTTCAGGTTTTCTGGCATCAATAGACTTACGAATTATTCTAAACGAGGTGATTCTTTTTTCGTCAATTTTTAAATATCTGGCTAATATTTTTTGTAGAGGAACTTCTTTGTATTCTTTCGGATTTAAAACTAATTGAATTATTGTAATCATGGACAAAATTACTTTTTAGATTACATATAAAAAATGATTAGTTTTATTTTATTTGATTTGTCTTAATAAAGATTTCATTATGCCGATCTTATCAGAACTAAAGAAAACATTACTATTATTTACAATATTTTAGGCAGACAAACAGCATTTTTTATATTATTCATGTAGATTATTAATTAATATATCACTTAAAATGTAATTAGTAAGAATATACAAGTTATAATCAACTCATACAATTTTTGAGTGGAATTATTGACATTAGTAACGACTGTAAGAAACAATCGCTGCGATAAATAACCAATGATGCTTTTTTCTTTAAAAACATTTATTCTTAGCAAATATTAAAAATATTGATGTATATTTGAAGTCTAAATAAATTTGGTTATGGGAAAAAATCAAACCAATGAATTTTATCCAAATGCAATAAACATGATAGCCAAAACTACCAATATTGTTGGCGACATTGTTAGCGAAAGTGATATACGAATAGATGGCAATATAAAAGGAACCATCCAAACAAAAGGAAAAATTGTTGTTGGTCAAACGGGGATTGTTGTTGGAACTATTCATTGTCAGAATGCAGAAATTGAGGGCTCTGTTGAAGGTAAGATCCATGTAAAGGATTTATTATCGCTGAAATCTACTGCCAATATTCAAGGCGAAATATTTACAGGTAAATTAGCCATCGAACCTAATGCAATTTTCACTGGTACTTGCAAAATGGGAGAATATACCACTCCACAAAATGAAAAATGATAAAATTAAACAAAGCAAGAAATACTACGATTCATACGTTCGTTATTCAAGTATTGCTATTCAAATGGCTGTGATAATTATTTTAGGCATTTTTGGCGGAACATACATTGATGAGTGGTTAGTGTTGCGATTTCCGGTTTTTACCATTGTTTTATCATTAATATCGGTATCTGCTGCCATATATTTAGCTGTAAAAGATTTATTAAAAAAATAAAATTAACTTAATATTGATATTATTATGACCATTTTAAATGTCTCAAATGCGAAGTTTTTAAAATTAACCATATGAAACCATTAAAAAATTTACTTTCTCTATTAATATCGTTGATTATTTCTTATGCAGTTATTGTTTTATTCAATATTGGCTACGAATGGCTACTATTTATACCAATATACTTCTTTTTAATTACTTACTTGACAATATATTATTTAGCTTTACAACAAAAGAAAAACCAACGCTTGTATATCATTTCATACCTTAGCCTAACTATGATCCGACTGTTTATACATATAGCTATCATGGTTCTTCTATTTATCTTTACCAATGCCGAATATTTAATTGCTTCGTTGTTTTTATGTAATTATATCGTTTACAACATATTTGAACTTTCATTTTTATTAAAGAAAAAGAAAGAGCATACACATTAACATTATTTTTTTATACATTTGCTAAACATGAAGAGTCTTAAATATTATAAAAAAAATACACTTTTTATTATTGAAAAAAAATTTAATCAATTCATCCGAACTTTACAAACTTTTATTTCGAATTCCATATTTTTCATTTCCATCATTATTATTGGATTAACTATTTATCGGACAGGTTTTCCTCTTAACGATTCCAGAGATTTATTTATTAAAAGCATAATTCTCAATTTACAAATTTTACTGCTTATTTTGTTTATTATTCGTTTTTTTAAATTAATTCATACTCGCTCAAAAAAACGAGTCATATTAGGGGAATTTTTATTAATTGCTTTGCTTTCTATTTTCGTTTTAGAACATTTTGTATTTCAACATAAATTTAAACAAATATTAAGCAGTTGGTATAATTTTGCCGAATCTATTTATTTAGTAGGAACTAATATCATTATCTTTTTAATTGAATTTTCTAAAAAAAGCTTAAGATTTTTAGAAAAATACAATCCATCGGTATTGTTTCTATCCAGTTTTATTCTCCTAATTATTATAGGTACCTTATTGCTATTGCTTCCATCGGCAACATACAAGGGAATTTCTTTAACCGACGCTTTTTTCATTTCTACATCGGCTGTATGTGTGACAGGTTTAATTACTGTCGATATTCCATCAACTTTTACTTTTTTTGGTAAAACCATTATTTTATCTCTCATACAAGCTGGTGGTATAGGCATAATGACATTTACAACATTTTTCGGATTATTTTTTACAGGTTCCAGTTCGTTCAAAGATCAATTAATTATTAAAGACATAATTGCTTCCGAAACAATATCGGAAATATTTAAAACTCTACTCAAAATTATTGTTTTTACGTTTATTATTGAATTTTTTGGCTTCATTTTCATTTGGTTTTCTATAGATCCCCACCTAACCCTTAATTCTGACAACATCAAATTTTCAATATTTCATACCGTTTCGGCATTTTGCAATGCTGGATTTAGCACAAAATCAGCAGGTTTAATGGATAGCATGCTTCAACACAATTACTTGCTGCACATGGTAATTGCTTTCTTAATTATTGCTGGTGGTATAGGATTCCCTATATTGCTTAATTACTACAAATTACTAAAACACTTATTTTACAATTTTGGTAGAATTCTAAAAGGGAAATCGTATTCGCATAAACCTCATATTATAAATGTTAATTCACGTTTGGTTATTATCACTACTTCTTTACTTATTTTATTTGGAGCAATATTTTTTCTGATATTTGAATACAACAACAGTTTAAAAGGCTATTCATTGGGCGAAAAAATCATTTTTTCATTTTTTGCTTCCGTAACACCTCGAACGGCTGGTTTTAATACAATTGATTATGCAACAGTTTTGCCAATTACCGCGTTACTAACCATGTTTTTAATGTGGATAGGAGCTTCGCCATCGGGAACAGGTGGTGGAATAAAAACATCTACATTTGCCATTGCTATTTTAAATATTTTTAGTTTTGCTAAAGGCAAAAACCGCATCGAAGTGTGGCGTCGTGAAATCTCATCGCAAAGTGTACGCAAAGCATTTGCTGTTATACAACTATCATTGCTTGTAGTTGGTCTTTCTATTGTATTAGTGTCATCATTTAATCCAGAACTGGATTTCATTAAAGTAATTTTTGAATGCTTTTCGGCGTTTGGCACAGTAGGTTTATCAATGGGTATCACCCCCCACCTTTCTGAGGCAAGCAAATGGGTTATTATAGTAACGATGTTTTTAGGACGAGTTGGAACACTTACGTTGTTTATAGCTTTTTTGCGAAAAGTAAGTACTGTAAAATATAAATATCCAACAGATGAAATATTAATAAATTAGCAATATATGAAAGTCATTGTTATAGGTTTAGGAAATTTTGGCTCAGCAGTAGCTGTCAAACTTGCAGCTCTGGGACACGAAGTTATTGGCGTAGATTCTATTGAACAACGAGTAGAGAATATTAAAGACAAAATTACATATGCTATTACTGTTGATTGTACTGATGCAACGGTTATTAAAACTCTACCATTACAAGAAGCCGATATGGTACTAGTTGCCATAGGCGAAGACTTGGGGGCGTCTATTCTAATTACCGCTTTGCTTAAAAAATATAACGTTAAACGAATCGTCAGTCGAGCTATATCACCGATACATCGCACAATACTCGAAGCCATCGGAGTGATGGAAATACTAAACCCTGAGGAAGATTCTGCAAGTCGCTTTGTAACTAAGATTAACATGAAAAACGTTATCGACTCGCTTAATATTTCTGATGAATATTCTGTAATGGAGGTTTTGGTACCACATCAATACATTGGAATGACAGTAGCAGAAGTTGATTTACGAAGGAAAAATTCCATTAATATTTTAACGATTAAAAAAGAAATTCAAAAACAAATTTTAACAAAAAATTATTACGAAACTAAAATTTTAGGAGTAGTTGCGGCCGAATATAAATTCGAAGCCAACGATGTATTAGTAATTTTTGGAAAGAATGACGATATAAAAAAATGGATTGAAAAAACAACTAAATAACATGATTATTCAGAACTTAGCTATTATTGTTGCTATTGCTCAAAATGGTGCAATTGGAAAAAAAAATCAACTTTTATGGCATATTCCCGAAGATTTAAAATATTTTAAAGAAACAACCATTAATCATCCTGTAATTATGGGTTGGAATACATGGCTATCGTTGCCCAAAAAGCCTTTACCTAACAGATTAAACATTATTTTATCGTATGAAAACACTTGTTTAGAAGGATGCAAAGTATTTACGAATATTCCCGATTGCCTTGAATTTGTCAAACAGCAAGATAAAACTTGCTTCGTTATTGGTGGTGCAAGTATTTATAAACAAATGATTAAGTATTGTAACCAATTATTTATCACGTGGATTGAAAAAAATTGCGATGATGCCGATGCATTTTTCCCATTAGAAGAAATCCATCAATTTCAATTAATTTCTGAAAAACAACAATATGCCAACTCTATAAATGCCAATTTAAGGTTTTGCGTTTATCTTCGTAATTTTTGATGCTCTTATGATTTATTTATTATTCTTCTGAATCAATTTTCCTAGTGTATCGTAATGCAACTCTTCTATAAGTTCTCCATTTTTGAACATTTTTTCTATCTTTAATTTGCCATTAGGATAAAAATAGTACCAATTGCCATTTTCTTTTCCTTTGGAATATAAACCCTTCGCTACCAATTTTCCACTAGAATCCCATTCTTGCCAAAGTCCTTCTCGTCTGCCCTGCTGATATCTAACATTAAACCGTAATTGTCCATTAGGATGCCATTCATTATAAACTCCATGTTCTAAGCCATTCTCGTAATTCACTTCAACCAATTTTTTTCCGTTGTCGTAATACCATGTCCATAAACTATCTTTTAGTCCATCCTTAAAATACCCTTCTTCTCGTTTAAAGCCGTTTTCGTTCCAAATTATCCATAGACCATGTTCTTTGTCCTCTTTATAATTCCTTTGTGCGGCTAATATTCCGTTTTTATACCATCCTTTTACAAGGCCATCTTTTTTTCCCATTACGTAATTACCTTCCGATTCAAGTACGCCATTGTCCCACCAAATACGAAATGTTCCATGTCGTTTCCCTTCCTTGTAATGATATTCACGAGTTTTAATGCCATGTTCATTGTATTGTTCCGTTATTCCCGAAAATGGCTTTTTAGTATCTTTGTAATAATAAATTCCGTTTTCCTCATATAAATCTTTTTCCGAAGCAGTAAAAAGATTGCATGAAGTTAAAAACATTATTCCGATTAGCAGATAATTTATTCGTTTATTCCAACTGATTAACATAGTTTTTAAAATAATTGAGTGTTTCATACGCATCTTTTTCAAATTGTTGTACTAACTCTTCAATATTCTGTGGTATTTGATTGTTAATTATATCAACTTGCAATTGTTTTAGCTTTTCTTCCCAAGCTGTCATCCCAAACACAGCGACAGACGATTTGGCTTTGTGAGCTATTGCAGCAATTTGTTTATAATCGCCCTCAGCATTTGCTTTTTTAATACCGCTCACAAAAACAGGAATTTGTTCTTCAAAAATTTGAATTAACTCTCGCATAAGTGCTTTATCACCAAAACTAACATCTAGAAAATATGCTATATTGTATTCCATAATTAAGAATAATTTGTTGATAAAAGCTTTATAATAACATTGAATAATTCATCGGCTTTAAATGGCTTTGAAATATACTCATTCATGCCTGCTTCCATACATTTTTCCTTTTCGCCCTGTATAACAGCAGCTGTAACAGCCACAATAGGAATATTTGCGATCTTTGAATTAGGATGTGAGCGTATATATCTTGTCGTTTCATAACCATCCATTTCGGGCATATGTAAATCTAAGAGAATAATGTTTATTTCGTTTTGCTGTATAAATTCTATCGCTTCTTTTCCATTGTTCACAATAAATACATTGATAAAATTTTGTTTATTTAAAATGGTTTTCAATAAAAACTGATTAATTTTATTATCTTCAACAATTAATATTCTTGTTTCAGTAAAGAAATTGGCTGAGATGCAATCGGGCAACATGTACTCCGATTTCATTTGTATTTCTTCTAATGTAGGAGCTTTTGCCTTTTCATACGGTATAAAGAAATAAAATTTTGTCCCTTTATTAGGCTCGCTCTCGAACCATATTTTCCCGCCTTGCAATTCAACCAATTGTTTCGAAATAGCTAAACCTAAACCCGTACCACCAAACCGACGTGTAGTATCGCTTGATGCCTGTGTGAAACTTTCGAAAATATTTGCTTGTTTTTCAATAGGAATACCTATTCCTGTATCGCTAACCGTAAAAAAAAGCTGCCAAATTTTTTCTTCGTGAGTTTTTTTGGCTGTAATTTCTAACATTATCTGTCCTTGTAAAGTAAATTTTACTGCATTTCCTACCAGGTTTATTAAAATTTGATTTAACCTTACTTGATCACCTATCCAAAAATTTGCTACACATGGATCTTTCTTTACAATAAAAGTTATTCCCTTTTCGACAACTTTGGGTTCAAACATTTTATATATATTATCGATAGTATCGTTAATATTGAACCGATACCGCTCAAATGTTATTTTACCCGATTCTATTTTTGAGATGTCTAAAATATCGTTTATAATAACAAGCAAATTATTAGCCGATAAATCAATGTGATTAAGGTATTCTTTTTGTTCGGGTGTTAAAGGAGTATTGAGCAATAAATTAATCATTCCAATAATAGCATTCATTGGTGTTCGTATTTCGTGACTCATATTAGCTAAAAATTGTTGTTTAGCTTTTGCCAGTTTTATAGCTTCGTCTTTGGATAAAGTTAATTCCTTATTTTGTAATTCAATTGTATCGAGCATTTGATTAAACCCGTCTATCAATTGCCCTACTTCATCGTTGCCGCGTTTATTAATTCGCAAAGTAAAATCTTTATTTGCTGTAATTTTTTTTACTACTGACGATAAATTAAGTATTGGTTGTGAAATAATTTTTTGCAATTGAGTTGTTAAAATAAAGGCAAGTATAAGTAGCGTAAGTGCTATAATCAAGTTTGTAAGAACAATATCAGAAAATTGCTTAGTATAATCTTTCAAATTTCGGCTAATTAATAAAAATCCAATAATTTTATTGTTTTCCGATTCGTCAATAATTGACTTTAATTTTAAATATGACGTATCGGTTATTATTACAGTGTCTTTATGCAGATTTTTAATAACAGTGCATCCTGAAAAATCGAAGTTCTCAGGAAATTTAGCAAATAAATTCATTGTTGTGTCGAAAATAGCCGCAACTTTTATATTAGGATGTTTGGCTAAAGAGTGGAGTACTGAAAAAGCTTCTATAGTATCTTTAAACAAAATTGGTGCTACACAATTATTAGAAATAATATCGCTAATCAATATTAGCTCTCGTTTTGTATTCTTTTCAAATGTTTTTTTCCCAAAATGAATATAGATAATAACACTAGTAAGCAACGTAATGAAAAGAACAGAGAGAATAACCCAAATAATTTTATATTTGAATGATATGTTATTAAAATTTAACTTCTGCATCGTTAACAATTTTTGCTAAAGACAATAATTTTGAGCTGATTACAATATTGGCACGTTGAGCTGCATTAGGATTTATTTCGAACCGTTTATGGCTATATTGTGGTGTAAAATTTATCATCCCTCCTTTTTCGCAAAAATTCTCGACATTGTCGGCTACTGTTAAGATAGGTTTATTACCAATGTATTCTAAATACAAAATTGCTTGTGTGATTGTAATTCTTGAAAAATATATAATTTGACAATTTATCATTTCTTCAGGCATGCTTACACTAATAGCTATCACAGGACGATTAAAAACAGTTCTGCCTTTAATTATCGTTTGAAGTACTTCTAAAAAAGCATCGTTACCATAAACGCCAATAATAAAAGGGTCTCTAGACGATGAAAAGGTTTTTTCGGGATATTCAACAAACTTTGCAAAATTAAACAAATATGCAGATTTAAGTTCATATTCCGTGTATTGTTGAGCTGTAAGTTGGCTCATTAATACAAAAATACCCATCAATATAATAGCATACCTTTTCATTCAATTATCTCAAATAACTTAATTTCAGTTCTACGCATTTGCTGCATATCAATATTCTCATCGAATCCCATCTCTCCTTTACCATTAACTATGAAGCGGCGTGGCGAAAGTTGCTTATTGATAAAGAATTGCCATACACCCAACGCTCTTTGTTTAGAAAGTTCCATATTTTTTTGCTCGTCACCAACAGGATCGGCATAACCATTGATTTCGACGCCAATATCATTATTCAAGCTAATGAGTTGAAATATATCGTTTAGTAAAGCATAATATTTTTTTTCTATGTCAAATTTACCTGTCGGATAATAAATATAATTTATATAAATGTATCGTCGTTTTTTTTCAGGTACATTTCTAAAATCGGGTTCTTTCCTTGTAATTTTAGGAATAGAGTCTACTTTTAATTGAACAATAGTGGGAGTTTTTATCATAAGTGGCTTTGATGTTGAAACAGAAGGAAGTGTATAAATAGTATCGTTTCCTACAAGAATTTTTGTCATTTTATTTTCATCAGCATCTACACCATAAAAAAATGTTCGATTGGTAACGTCGTTGTATATTGCATTCGCATCAAGTAATTGTAATGTTATCGAATCCGTTTTTTCTATAGCTTGTTCCAAATTAGAGAGTAATTGGCTATAGCGTTCCTGAAATATTTTATCTTTATCTGTATGAATGTCTTTCGTAGATAGTTGTTCTAATCGTTCTATCCCTATGCTATCGGTGGCAGCAATAATATTTTCTACAATTTTAAGAAGTTCATCAACATGTTTCTCTCGTTTATTTTGTTCTGCTTTTAAAATACTGTCCGAAATTTGAGTTCGATATATATCATAAAAAGTGTTGGAAATTCTAATTTCTTGTCCTATAGCTGTATCGTTTCTACTAACTTTTACTTGTTTTAAGTAAATTTCCTGATATAATTCATAAAAATAAGTTTGGTTTGGCACATAAATATTGATTAACTGTGGCAAGTATCCTTCTGCTTCTATAATCATATCATAGTTTTTATTGGGTGGGAAAATCATCAAATATTTACCTGTCAATATATTTGGACTGTAAACGTATTTTACCAACTGTTTTGTTTCATTGTCCATTACACGAATTTTGGCCTTTATTGGCTTGGGAGGATCGCCTCCCATAATTGTCCCTTTGACTAACGTAAGCGGAATAGTTTTGTGTAAAATGGCTTTATAAATGTCGTGCTTTGTTTCGCTGCTTTGAGATGAAGAAAAATATGCCGAATTGCCATCGGCAGACAACACAAAACCTATATCATCCGACGGAGTATTAATAGGAAAACCTATGTTGGTAGGATATTTCCATTCGTTGGCACGAATGTTTTGAGTTACAAATATATCATAACCGCCAATAGAGTTGTGTCCTTTAGAGGAAAAATATAATGTTCGATTATCGGGATGTATAAAAGGAGCATCTTCGTCAAACTCTGTATTTACCGATGGTCCTAAATTTTCGATAACCGACCATTGTTGATTATCGTCCATTACAGCTCGATATATATCTTTCCCTCCGTAGCCTCCAGGTCTGTTGCTCGAAAAATAATATGTTCGTCCATCGGGCGATACACTTATAGAACTTTCGTTATAGGAAGAATTAATAATCTCGGGAAGTTTTATCATCTGCAAGCACTTATCATCGTTTAATTTACACGCGTACAAATCGGCATTGTTTTCATTTCCGATTGCGAAAAATAATACCTCACCATCGGGTGAAACCCCTGCAAGTGATACTTTAGATTTAATACGATCATAATCTACTTGTATTTCTTTTACTTCATATCGCTTACCTGTTTGAATGGCTACCATTATTTTCTTTTGGCTTTCAAATTCTATATTCGATTGTATTTGATAAAAGGTGCGGGTAAAAAATAGTTTACTTTCATCTGCCGAAACAAATGGATTTTGTTCACTATTTATTGTATTTATTGCTGATTCTAATTTTTCAATTTCTATGTTCGATGCTTGAGTAGTCAATTCTTTTGCATACTGACAATTTTTTAACAGTTGCTCGGCTTTTAAGAAAAAAATATCAGTTTTATTAGCTCTTGATAAAAATATGTTTAACAAATTAATAGCTTCATCAAACTGAGAGTTAAGATGATATAATTTTGCTAAATCGTAAAAAACAACATTAGGTAAAAATTTTTCCCCATTTTTTAAAGCATATTCCAGATAAGGGATTCCTTTTGTTTTATCATAAGTAGAATTCAAATAACATGCCCCTATGTAATATTTTGTTTCGAAACGATTGGGCTCAATACTATCTAATTTTAACCATAATGGTAGTGCTTTATCGAATTGTTCATTGTCGAAGTATTGTTGCGCCAGTCGTTTTATTTTGTTTTTATTTTGAGGTAGTTGCTGAGCATAACATAGAATATGTAAAAATACAAAAAGTAGTATGTAATGAATACGATTCACTATTGTTGCTTTACGTAATTTATACGAATATTGTAAAATTTAGTTATCGTCATTTTTTTCGTCAACTAATATTTCTATTGCTTTTTCGTTACGAGCTTCCATAGTAGGCTTCCCACGGTATTGCTCTACAATACCACTTATGCAAATCTTCTTATTCATTAAATATGTAGCTGGTTCATAACTAAAATTGGGTATATTATTTTGCCAAATTGTAAATGAAAATAAGGCATTCGGGAAACGTTGATCTAAATTAACAACTACTCCTTTTGCATCTTTTAATGTTCTTGTAGCAACGACTGTTCCGCAAACCTTAGCTTTACTTCCAATGAATTTTTCTGCATCAACAGTGTTTATGGCACCTTTGGGCAACTCTTCTGGTTCCATAGGCTTTACATTTCCCTTTGTTTCTTTTGTCTGCCATAAAGATATATCATTCATTGTTTCGATCCTGTTTTCTAATGTATCGGGCAATAAGTAAAAGAAATCTATACCCGTTTTTTGTTCTATATCGTCAATGGAAGTCGCATAATTAACAATAGGTTTTGTATTGGTACCATTTAGCATCCAGAAAGCAATAGCTCTTGCAGGTTTTGCATTCAAATCTACTGCAATTTTGTAGAAATATGGTGGAACCTTTATTTTTTTGTGAACACCTATGGTTTTTTGAATGCTATCGTGCAATAACCCTCCCGTCACAATAAAAATGGGATGCCCTGTAAATATTACATAATGACGAAGAAAATCTTCTACTTGCGACCATTTGCCTCGATTAAATTCGGGTTTTTGTGGCGACATATTAGAATAGTAATATGATTCGCTTAAAGCTCGCCGCGACCATCGAAAATCGGCCGATGGTGCCAAGTGTCCCCTATCGTAGCCAGAGTTAAAATAATCAACTCTATCGGGCATATCGGTCGGAATAAGGCTGTCTCTGCGAAAATCGTTTGTTCTTGTTTCAACGCCCGTGGCTATATCGGGTAATATCATATGTACAACCCACTTCGATTGTCCCCAACGATCTACATAAAACAATGCCATCGCCGAATGATATACTAAAAAACCTTCTTCGTCTATTCGTGGCAGGGCATATTGTTTTATTTGCTCTTGTATCCATTTATATTTTACATTTTCGAGTTGTTTATAATATTCCGATTGACTATCGGCTAAAAGTTTTATTCTTTTTTCTATTTGTTGAATCTTTCGTTCATGGTCCGATTGACATGACAATCGCAACGATACTAACAATAAAAAAATTATCAGAAAAAATATTACAAAAACAAGCCTTCGATTCATGGTGTAAATTTTATCGCTTAAAGTTAAAAAATAAATAGCAGATAAAATAAGAATTTGCGTTATTCATTATCTTTGCCTTAAATGAGTTAGTTGGAGCATTACATTCACAATATAAAAGAAAAAATTCAAGGAAATTTTTTAAACAATAATGATTTCGTCTCTTTTTGTCGTTATCATAATTTACATCATTGGTATAGTCTTCAAAACATAAATAACACTAAAATAAAAGAGGCTATTCAAAAAGAATATCATAATCGAAAGCTTCATAATTTATTATTATTCAATGAATGGAAAAAAATTAACTCATTCGCGAATTCAAAAGTAAATATTTACCTTTTTAAAGGTATCGCCTTGTCTGATCAAATATTTGGCGACATTACGGTTCGCCCAACACGCGATTTGGATTTATGGATTCATTTTAACGATTTGACAATTATTGATTACTTACTTAAAGACATCGGCTATAAACGAATTAAACCAGCAACAGAACTTAATTATTTACAAAAAAAATATATACATCGACATATTCATCATTTTACATATATTAATGAGCAAAAGGTTGTTGTTGAATTACACTGGCAGTTATTTACACCAAAAAAATTATATCCTTTTGATGAACATTTTTTTCATACAAAAAAGTCACATTTGTTACATCATTACGCAAATGAATGGTTGTTACAATACCTAATCGTCCATGGTTCTTTGCACCATTGGTTTAAGTTATTCTGGTTATACGATGTTCATTGGTTAATATCGCATCATACCATTCAATGGCAAATTTTTGATAATTTAACTGATAAGCTCAACAATCAACGATTAGTAAATGTAGCATTTTATTTGTCCCAAAAATTATTTGATACCGATATTCCAAAAGAAATTGCATTAAACAAGACTGAACGCAAAATTGCAGAATATTGTGTAAAAAGCATTTATTTAAACGAAAACTACTTACTTTTTAAAGGGTTAAAACGTTTTAAACGGATATATTATTTATCTTTACTAAAAAAGAATTGGAAGTTTAAGCTCAATGTTTGGGTCGCTCCTTTTACCACGACAGAAGATTGGAAAATTTTGCCATTACCGTCGGGTTTGTTTTGGTTGTATTATATATTACGTCCTTTTATTTGGTTTTACGCTAATTATATAAAAAAATCGTCATGAATATTTCCATCGTAGGTACACGCGGAATTCCTAATCGGTATGGTGGATTTGAGCAACTTGCTCAGCATCTGTCATTAGAACTAGTAAAAAAAGGTTACTCTGTTGCAGTGTATACTCCCTCGTATAGAACCGACGTTAAAAATTTATGGCACAATGTAAACATTCGTAAAATTCGATTTATTCGCTTTTTTGGAGCACTCTATCATTTTGTTTACGATTATTTATCTATAAATGATGCATTGAATAAAGAAGACGATATAATCATCATTTGTGGATATGTTAGTTCATTTCCTGCGTTATTTTTATTTAAAAAACACAAGAGCAAATTTATTATTCACACCGACGGATGGGAATGGAAAAGAAAAAAGTGGAATATCATAAGTCGTTTTTTCATTAAATTTTGTGAAAAATTTGTTGCACAAAATTTTCCATACTTACTCTCCGACCATGTTATTATTCAGCAGTATTATTTACAGAAGTATCACAAACAAACTTTTTGCATTGCATACGGTTTTTCCAAGCATATTAGCTATAAATCATTATGTAACAATTATTATTTAGTTATTGCTAGGAATGAAAAAGAAAATCAAATTGATTTGATAGTTCGAGCATTTCTTATGTCAAATTCATCGTTCGAACTTTGGGTATTTACAAACAAGCCAGTTAAAACATATCATTCAAATAAAATTCGTACCTTTCAGAACATTTTCGACGAAGAATTTTTAAACAATATACGCATGCATGCAAAAGCATACATCCATGCCTACACTGTTGGTGGTACAAACCCTTCGTTAATTGAAGCAATGGCATATTCAAAACTAATTATTGCTTTTGACAATTCATTTCACCGAACAATTTTAAATAATTATGCCTTATACTTTAAAACCGACATTGAATTGAGCAATATTTTCATTTTACTCGAAAATAAAAATATAACATTTACAGAATTTTACAAAAACGAGGTAAATTCTAAATATCAATGGTCAATTATTTCCGAACACTACGTTTCTATGTTTAATCAAATATTAACACATGAAAAAGTTATTACAAAATGAATGGTTTTGGATCTTTGTTATTTTATTAACCACTTTAATAAGCTATTCACGAATTGTTTTTTATGATTTTGTTTATTGGGACGATGACAAACAAATATTTAATAATATTTATGTAACAAAGTTGACATGGAACAATATTGTTTATAATTTCAACCATGAACGATTTACCCTAATCCCTTTAACACTTTATTCTATATTATTTAACATAGTTGGGAAAAATGCGTTTTATTTTCATTTTTTCTCTATTGTATTTCATTTAATAAATATAATGTTATTTTACAAGGTACTAAAACAATTTAACTTATCATTTTTTGTTACCATTTTTTCTGTCATTTTATTTTCATTACATCCATTGCGTATAGAATCTGTTGCATGGATTTCGGAATGGAAAGACCTACTTTTTACTATGTTTTCATTGGCTGGAATTCTTGCCTATTTATATTGGACAAAAAATAATAACATCATCTATTTGTTACTATACGCATTAATGTTTCTGTTTTCTGCATTTTCGAAAATACAAGGAATGATATTGCCTTTTACTATTATTTTATTAGATATATTCATTTATAAAAAATTTAGAATTTTATTTTTTATATTCAACATTTTAATTTTTATCTATGTACTATATATTTTTAGCAATAAAGCAAAGTATATTTTAATATTACTAATCATCATTTACTTTATTTATCGTAAATTAAGTAATTACAAAGAATATAACATTTCTACATTTATTAAAAACATATTATTGATTGTTGCTTTTTTGATTTGCATCAGTATTTCGTTATGGTTCTTATTTACAAAACAACTCTTTTTATGGGAAGGGAATTTAACATTTAATTTTTTCGATAGAATATTGTTTAGCGGTTATGCATTAACGTTTTACTTAAAACAATTTTTCTTTCCTATTAGTCAAATACCAATACATCCGTATCCTGAAATACAAGGACAAGAACTTTTTGCATCTTGGTGGCCTTATTTATTTTCATGGTTTTTTATTGCATTTATATTATTATATTTTTTATATAAAGGTAAATACAAAGAGCTACTTGGCGTATTATTTTTTCTGCTCAATATTTCTATAGTATTGCATTTTGTTTCCATTGAAGGACGATTAATCGTTGCCGAGCGTTACACATATTTCGCTTATAGCGGACTTTTCATTACTTTAAGTTTAATTATTCAACCATTGGTAAGACATTTTGAAAAATTTATTCACTTTTCTTTCTTATTGTTAATTTCTTTCTTGGCTGTTATAATATTTCATCGCACTCAAATATGGAAAGACACAGAAACGCTATTTTATAGTGTAGTTCAAAAAAAACCTAAAACAACTTTTGCATGGTTAAATCTGGGTAGTTATTATCTCGAAAAAAAACAATTCGATAAGTCTATAAAGTGTTACGAAATAGCAATTAACATAGATCCTGAAGATAGTCAACTATATTTAAATAGAGCTATAACTTATGCCGCAAAAGGAAAGGTAAATTTAGCTTTATTAGATTTAAAAAAAGCTCTGAGTATAAGTAAATTTCATAAAGAAAAATCTTTAATTCTCGTTACTATTGGCCAATTAGAAATAGAACAAGGACATTTTGAAGAAGCACTCAACTATTACAACTTATCATTGAAGGAGTATAACGGTAATTTTAAAGCTTATTTACAAAAATCATTATTTTATTCGTCTGTAGCAAAATATTTCAATCTTGATAGTGCACTTCATTATGCTCATAAATCAATTGAAGTTAATCCATTTTACGCAGATGCATACAACACATTAAGTTGGTTATACTTAAATAAGCAAAAGTATCCTTTGGCAAAGAAATTCGCATTTCTTAGTATTCAAAATAATCAACAATATACATTAGGTTATAATACTATCGGTTACCTTTATCAAATTGAAAACAAATATGATTCGGCTCTGTATTATTATCAACGCGCCATTGAAATGGACAGCACAATACCTGAAATTAGAAAAAACAGAGCTTGGATATTGTTTCAAACATCGCAATATATCAAAGCAATTCATGATTATAATTATGTTTTACAGCAAAAACCAGACGACATAGTAGCTTTAACCAACAGAGCATTTTGCCATGTTCATCAACAACAATTCCATTTGGCACTTAATGATTTTAAAAAAGTACTCTCATTACAGCCCGACTCCTCCGATAGTTATTACAATATTGCATGGACATACATTCAAGCTAAACAATTAGATAGTGCTTTAAATTATTTGCACAAAACTATACACTTGAACCCAAATCACATAAAAGCGCTTTTCGATAGAGGAATGATTCATTTCAATAAACAAAATTATTCTATAGCACTTCAAAATTTCTTTCATTTAAAGCATATTTTGCCCAACAATGGCGAAATACTTTTCTGGATAGGAAAAGTATTTCAAGCTCAAAAACAACAAGATAGTGCTTGTTATTACTTTAAAGCTGCTTTTAATAAAGGGTTTCTATTTGCAAAAGATCAAATTTCGTCCTGTATAAATTAATAGGCAACTTTTTTTTAACTATTTTTGTCTTTGTAAAAATTTTTATCGAATGTATAATTTTTTAAATCAATGATTATTTATGAAAACAAAGTTTTTTATTCTGATGTTAAGTTTTTTTTGCTTAAAAAGCTATTCGCAGACAACAACTAAAGTTTACAATACTATTGTATTCCCTAAAAATTTGCCACACTCAGTTATTTTATCCAATGCTCCTCAAAAAGACATTCATTTTGAGTTATATGGAAATACTTCCTTTATTCAATCATTTGCTTCCAAAATAAATCAAAATTCTCTTGTTATTTCGTGTTTTCCCGATTCAAAAAAATCCAATAAATTTAATTTAAGCCTAAGCCCAGAAACAGGTTTCGATGATTTAAAGAATATGCTTATACAAAATAATGTTGAATACGTTTCTATTGAAGACACTATTATCCCCATTCAATCGTGGTATGCCTTTTCCGAAGAACAAGTGCGTCGTATAGGAGAATTAAATTTTACCATTACAAACATCGAAGCTAAGAGAAATTGGGTACTTCAAAATCCCGAACAACTAGAAAAAACCAAGCAAAATGGCTG
>JAOADU010000066.1 GCA_026417155.1 Bacteroidales bacterium
AGGTTGATTTTCTGCAAAACAAATAGTATTAATATAGCCACATTATTTTACCATTAAATTCTTATAAAAGGTATGTTCATTTGTTAATACTCTGATGTAATATATACCACTTGCTTTAAAATAATGTCTTGATAAAGCATATTCGTAAACGCCTTCGCTTAAAAATCTATTTTCGAGATCAATAACTTTGTTTCCGACGATATCATATACTTCAATCTTTGTATTTGCCGAATAAGGCAAATAAAAAGAAAGTTTTGAATTATCTAATAATGGATTTGGATAAACATTTAAGTCAATTAAATCTCTCGAATATTCGTTCATTCCGACGTATGTTCCATTATCGATATTGATATCATCAATGTAAATATTATTTCCACCATTGGATAAAAATTCAAACTTGAACTGAAAATTTGTTTTTTGTTGTGTAAGATAAATATGAATGTTTATGGAATCGGATTTCCAATCATTTGCAGTTGGTTTAAAGCTATTTTGAGTTGGATTGGTAGTTGTTTGTAAGGCCTCATTGAGCTTAGACCACTTGACAATCCATGTCTTACCGCATGTAGTTGATACATAAATTTTCATTTTATCGTATGCTGTATCGTTTTGAGTAAGACCCATTGTTCCTGGTATTATTTTTCCTGCATATGCATATTTAAATTTTAATTTTAATGTAACTGTAGGAGATAAAGAAGTTAGATTTATAGGTGGACTAATAAGGGCATCAACACTGTTTGGCTGATTACCGGCAAAATTTCTAATACGAGCCGATTTAACACCGGTTGCCGAAGCTGTATCGGTAACTTGCCAACCTACTCCCGATTCATTTACTACCGACCATTCATTTCCCAAACCATTTTCAAAACCTTGTACCAAAGGGGCATAAATATTGCTCACTGGATCAATAACTTTAATAATATTTGTTTTTGTTTTGGTATCTTGCCCATTAGCATTAGAAACTGTTAAAGTTACAGAATAAGTTCCAGGTGTCGAATAGGTTACAGTAGTTACTGCGTTTGTAGAAGAAGAAGGATTTCCGCCGGTAAAATTCCATATTCTATTTTCAACAACTCCGTTATACGAATCGTCATAAAATGTTATTTGATCTCCTGCACAAATAGTATAATGCGAAGCATGAAAATCGGCTATGGGAGCGCAATTCGATGGTGTTTGGTCGAGTACACCTGTTGCTATTAAATTTTCTTTGCTCCACAACGGACGTCTAATTCCCATTAATACAGCATCCATACGAGCTTTTTGCCCATTCGTAAAAATGTTATTGCAATATCCCCATTGATAATCCATATAATTTTCTATCATATCGGGTTCGTCGGGATTATCTTGGTTGCATGTATTCCTACTACCTGGCACATAACAATCAAGCGAAGTATTTTGAGTTGCTTGAGCCACAGGCGGTGTATCCGAAACTTCATCGCCGTTTGGTGCTAAAAATGAGGGACATCCACTAGAAGCAGGCAACAAACCTAACATTAAATTTTGAAAAGGATGATATAAATTCAGATAATGACCGACTTCGTGTGTAAATGTTCTATTTGCTAAATTAATACCCATACCACCTACATCAGTTGCTGTACCAATAGTACCTATACAATCTTGTCTTATTAATACCCCATCTATATCAGCATCGCCACCAGTAAGAGCTTGCGACAATGGGTTGTTTGGCGGAAAGGGGCTCATCCCTCCAATAAAAGCGCCATCAGGAAGTGCCATGCCACTAGGATAAATAAAATTTACTGCAAACACATTCATGTACTTATCTGTGGGCCAATGATATTGCTTCATAGTGTTAAAATATGCCCAATTAGTTTGAGGATCATAAATGTGAACGATGCCATTCGTACAATTACCATTGGGATCCTTTTTAGCTAATCTGAATTCAATCGCACAATTGGCAGCCCTTGATTTAAATAAATGGTATGTTAGTGCAGTATCTGCATTTTGCTTAGAAAAATCAATATTCAGTTTTTGTATAGCGTCGATTACCTGGGCATCGGAAATATTTTCCTGACCATAATTATGAATTATGTGAACAACTACAGGAATAACGCGCTTTCCATTGATCAGCGTATCTGTTTTTTCGAGCCACAAATTAAGTTGAGACCTTTCTACTAGCAATTTAAAATTTTTTTCATACTGAACATAACGATCTATTATCGTTGGATCAGCCTTTATTTTTTCACGTATTAAAACATCATCGGCTAAAATATTTACTAATCCCTGTGCATAAATACCTAAAAATGAAATTACTAGTAAGCAAAACAAGATTACTTTTTTCATATGAATTAACATTTTTTATTTGCTCTAAATTGAACATTTTTTTTAAATATTCAAAATTTTTTTAAGATTTTTTGAATAATTTATATTTTGTCTAAATAGCGTTTTAATATTATATTTGCATTAAAAAAACATGCATCATAACGAACATTATGTAAATAATCTTGATTACATTGAAGAGTTATTTACTGAATATCAACAAAATCCCAATAATGTTGATTCAAGTTTTCGATACTTTTTTGATGGATATTTATTAAACAACAATAATAAAATCGATCAGACTTCTGCACAAACAAATAATGAAGAACTTTTTGAAGCTATATGGGAAGAATTTAAAGTAATACAATTAATTGACGATTATCGCAAACGTGGTCATTTATTTACCGAAACTAACCCTGTAAGAAAGCGACGCTCATATTATCCCACTTTAGATCTTGAAAATTATGGACTTCAGCCCTCCCAATTAAACAAAAAATATAAAGCAGCAAAAGAATTGGGGCTATCTGAAGCTACACTCGAAGAAATCATTCACCATCTCAAACAAACATATTGTCGTTCCATTGGTGTAGAATATATGTATATTCGCTTCCCTGAAATAGTTTCCTGGTTCAAACAACAAATGGAACCTATTCGTAATACACCACAATTTGACCTAACAACGAAAACAGAAATTTATAAACAACTTGTTAAAGCGAGTTTCTTTGAACAATATTTACATAAAAAATTTGTTGGACAGAAGCGATTTTCACTCGAAGGAGTTGAAGCTATTTTGCCTGCTTTACATTTTGCTGCAGAATTTGCTCTTGAATCGGGAACAAAAGAAATTACTCTTGGCATGGCTCATCGTGGACGACTCACAGTATTAGCAAATTTTTTCGAAAAACCTTTGTACGAATTATTCGAAGAATATTTAGGCAAAAACTACGATGATGATACTATCTTAGGAGATGTAAAATATCATTTAGGTTATCATACACACAAACATATGCCCAATGGTAAATCATTAATCATGTCGCTATTACCCAACCCATCACATCTCGAAACTGTGGGACCTGTTTCGCTTGGTTTTGCACGTGCTCGCATTGATCATGAATATCAGTCTGACTCTAATAAATTATTGCCAATTATTATTCATGGCGATGCTGCTATTGCCGCACAAGGTATTGTTTACGAAACTGCACAAATGTCGCTTTTAGAAGCTTATGGTGTAGGCGGAACATTGCATTTTGTTTTAAATAACCAGGTAGGGTTTACCACAAACTACATCGAAGGAAGATCGAGTATTTATGCAACAGATATTGCCAAAATTACTCACTCACCTATTTTTCATGTTAATGCCGACGATCCCGAAGCTATTGTTTATGTTGTAAAGCTTGCTATAGAATTCAGAAATAAATTTCACCGTGATGTTTATATTGACATCTTAGGCTATCGAAAACATGGGCATAACGAAGGTGATGAACCTAGGTTTACTCAACCAACGCTTTACAAAGCAATAGAATCGCATCCGTCTGTTCGAGAAATATACTTTCAGAAACTTGTGCAATCACATCCCGAAATTACAAATCAACTAAAAGCAATTGAAACACAATATCAGAAACAGTTAGATGATGCATACAATAAAGCCAAAACAACAGAAACTGTTATAGTCAACCATTTTTTTGAAGAAGCTTGGAAACCATATAGTCATTTGTCAAAAAATAATACATTTTCTATAATTGATACATCGGTCGATAAACAAATCTTAAAGAATTTAGCTGTAGAAACAAGATCTTTACCAACTAACAAAAAGTTTTTTTCTAAAACTCTTAAAATTATTAACGATCAACTCAAATTAATAGAACAGAATCTTGTTGACTGGTCTATAGCCGAACAACTTGCCTTTGCAACACTTATAAAAGAAGGCTATACTGTACGTTTAAGCGGACAAGATAGTGTAAGAGGTACATTTAACCAACGTCATGCTGCCTGGGTCGTAGAAGATACTGATGAAAAATATTATCCATTATATCATTTAAAGGATGCTCGCGGAAAATGTTATATTTATAATTCATTGCTTTCTGAATATGCAGTTTTAGGTTTTGAATATGGATATTCGCTTGCAAACCCTAATGGTCTTACCATATGGGAAGCTCAATTTGGCGATTTTCATAATGTTGCACAAGTAATTATCGATCAATACATTAGCTCTGCTAAGGATAAATGGGGACTTATGAGCGGTTTAACACTGTTCTTGCCGCATGGATACGAAGGACAAGGACCCGAACATTCTAGTGCCAGAATAGAGCGTTTTCTGGTATTAGCTGCCAACGAAAATATGTTTATTGCTAACGTTACAACGCCAGCTAACCTCTTTCACATATTGCGCAGACAAGTTAAAGCCCAATATCGTCTGCCATTAATTTTGTTTACTCCTAAAAGTACACTACGTCATCCTAAAAATATTTCTACTTTTGATGAACTGGCTACACAACATTTTAAAGAAATTATTGATGATTCAGATGTTTACAAAGAAAATGTCAAGCAAATTATTTTATGTTCAGGAAAAATTTATTTCGATCTTTACGATTTCAGGGAAAAAAATAAAATTACAGATACTGCTATTATACGGATAGAACAAATATATCCTTTACATAAAGAATTATTATTACAAATCATCAACAATTACCCTAAAATAGAAAGAATATCATGGGTACAAGAAGAGCCCGCTAATATGGGTGCTTGGTTTTATATGCAACGCATGTTATCGCCTCTTAATATTGTTGGCATTTGCCGACCTGCCAGTGGTAGTACTGCCATTGGTTTGTATGAATTGCACAAATTACAACATCAAAAATTAATGGAAAAAGCATTTCAAAAATGTACCTGCCAAAATATTGATGAATACTGTTATATGTCGTGTACTGAAAATAAATAAATATGGAAATAAAAGTATATGTTCCCTCACCAGGAGAATCTATTCAAGAAGTAGTATTAGCTAAATGGCTTGTTTCAAATGGTTCGTATGTAGAAAAAGATACTGAACTTGCCGAAATTGAAAGCGATAAAGCTACATTAACATTAGTTGCCGAAGCATCTGGTTATGTAAAATTTTTAGTGAATGAAGGCGAGAAAATTCCTGTTGGGAGTGTTGCCTGCATTATAAATTCAAACATAGAAGATTCTCAACCATCACAAAATAACCAAAATATAAGCAATTCGCAGCCACATATTCCTGATAATGTTCATACTACACCTAAAATTACACCTTTGGCAAAAAAAATGTTGGAAAATTCTGGCTTGAATGTTAACGAACTATCTAATCCTAACTTAAAACGTATAACAAGCGAAGTAATTAAACAAACTATTAACAAATCAACCATAACAGCAGAAACCTACAATTCGACGAGCAGGTCTGAAACTATTCAGGAACTCAGCCCATTACGAAAAAAACTTAGTCAACGATTGCTCCAAGCCAAAAATGCCACAGCCATGCTCACCACGTTTAACGAAGTAGATATGTCGGCAATCATAAACATACGCCACCAATACAAAGAACACTTTTTGCAAAAACATGGCATTAAGCTTGGTTTCATGGGTTTTTTTGCAAAAGCTGCTACACAAGCTTTACTTGAATTTCCAAACGTAAACAGTAGGCTCGACGACGACAAACTAACTCTTTATCATTATGTTGATTTAGGAATTGCTGTGCAAACCGAAAAAGGACTTGTTGTACCTGTTATTCGAAATACACACGAAAAATCACATCCAACTATTGAAAAGGAAATTTTTTATCTTGCCGAAAAAGCTAGAAATAAAAAGATTTCTATTGCCGAACTCGAAGGTGGCACCTTTTCCATTACCAATGGAGGAGTTTTCGGTTCATTGTTAGCTACACCGTTACTTAATTATCCACAAACTGCTATCTTAGGTATGCATGCCATTCAAGACAGACCTGTTGTTTATAACGGACAAATTACCATCAAACCAATGATGTATATAGCTTTGTCGTACGATCATAGGGTACTTGATGGCAAAGATTCAATATTATTCTTAAAACGCATTAAAGAACTTATTGAAAATCCATATATGATGATGACAAACAATAATATTGAAAATTTTTTGGAATTGTGATTTTTTCTTAATTTTGAAAAAAATTTATTATGATACGAAGTTTATTATTGTTTCTCTTCATAATTTTTGTCATAAGTGCTTGTCAAAAAGATTGCAAAGATTGTAAATCGGTAACGACAGATGCAAATGGCAATGTCATTCAGGAAGGGCAAGCCAATGAATATTGCGATGCCGACCTTGAACAAAAAGAAAACGAACCTCCAGTAACAATTGGCGATCAAACAACTAAATGGGTTTGCGAATAGAATCGATGCAAAAATTGTTTATTCTTTTCTTATTACTGACAGTATCGAAAACTGCTTCAGTTGCTCAAGATTATGAAGAATTCGATACGCTGTCGAGAAATGATTTCGTAATACATGCAGGCGGAGGATTGGGTATCTATCACCTTTATCATAACGATCCAAATAGCGAAACTACTCTCACAGCAGCAAAAATTTTCGACATAGGTGCTTCATATTTCATTGCCAACAAAATAAACGCGGGGTTTGTTTTTAACAGATTAAAATACCCAACTAATCAAGATTCTGCACAAAATGCCAATTCAAGCATAGTAGGATTGTGTATTCGTTACTACACCCTTAATAGCAAGAAAACTAATATATACATTGGAATTAATCTCGGAACAACAACTTTTAAATTTACAAATCTTAAAACAAACACGAAAGTTACATCGGGTAGCTTATTTTTGGAACCAATTATTGGTTTCTCTCACTATTGGGGGAAGCATATTGGTGTGTTTATTCAATCATCATATTATTATACCAAATACGACAAAATTGTTAATAAAGACAATGAACCCATTAAAGTTACAGTAAATGGAAAAAAAGAAGTATTCTGGCTTGCATTTAGTGGTATGGTATTAAAAACAGGTATATTGTTAAAATTTTAGTTGCGCTACATACTTGTTGGGTTCCAAGGAATTTCATTTATTCCTTTTCTTTTTAAGATATATCTTGATAAAACAAATAAAAAGTCTGATAACCGATTCGTGTATTTTAATATTACCTCATCAAAAGGTAACTGCTGATAAACATCCACAATACATCGCTCTGCTCTGCGGCAAACTGTACGGCATACATGTGCTTGCGAAGATGCTATATGTCCACCTGGCAAAATAAAATGATGTAATGGACTCAATTCCTTTTCCATAAAATCTATTTGCTGTTCTAACCAGGAAACATCATTTTCCGTTAAGTGAGGCAGTGTAATTTCTTTTGTCCCATCAAATGCAACATGGGCAGCACAAATCATTAACTTATCTTCAATTAGAATAATCCAATCTTTAATATCATTCCATTCCAACAAATCGTGCAAAACAGCCAACTGCGAAATCAATTCATCTATTGTACCATAAGCATGCAATCGAACATTATTTTTCAAAACAGGATTGCCACCAAGTAATGTAGTTTGACATTTATCGCCCTTTTTTGTGTATATCTTCATTATGTTGTTATTTGTATTTTTGCATGGTTTACAACATCTTCAAGTATTTTTCCATCTTTTAAACGAACTATTCGATGAGCATAAGCCGCAATTTCTTCTTCGTGAGTAACAATAATGACGGTGTTTCCCATTTGATGTATCTCACCAAAAAGCTTCATAATTTCTATCGAAGTTTTTGAATCTAGGTTACCTGTGGGTTCGTCAGCAAGAATTATTGATGGATTATTTATCATTGCTCTGGCTATTGCAACACGTTGTCTTTGTCCTCCACTTAATTCGTTGGGTTTGTGTTTTATTCTATCGCCTAAACCAACTCTTTCTAAAACTTCTTTGGCTTTTTGTAATCGTACTGTTTTACTTACGCCAGCATATACTAATGGTAAAGCAACGTTTTCGAGAGCAGAATAACGCGGCATTAAATTAAACGTTTGAAATACAAAACCTACTTCTTTATTACGTATTTCGGCCAATTCATTTTCGTTCATTTTACTAACATCTTTCCCATTCAAAAAATATTGTCCATACGTAGGTGTATCCAAACAACCTAATATGTTCATCATGGTAGACTTTCCCGAACCTGAAGGTCCCATGATTGCTACATATTCATTCTTGTTTATTGTAAGATTTATGTTTCTTAATGCTTTAATTATTTCTGTACCAACCTGATAAAATTTGAACAGTTGTTTTAATTCTATTAAATTATTGGAAGCCATTGTTTATTTAACACGTGCTAAATTACAAATTAAAAACGAATTCGGTAGTGAAGTTTACCAAAAATATTTGGATTCAGAAAAACAATACCTAGTTGAAATAAATCTACTGATAAAGTTACTTTGGGATGGTGAATAATTTCTATCCATGCTTTTTTCATTTGAGGCGACCAATATATATCGTCAATTACTACTATAGTATTCTCTAAATTTTCTGCAACTATAGATTGAAAATATTTTATTGTAGCTTCATACGAATGATTTCCATCAATAAAAATAAAATCGTAGTTATTCATCAATAACAAATTTGGCAATACATTATCAAATTTTTCATTAATAATATGCACGTTTTTCGTTCCAGTTTGATAAAAAAGTTGTCGAGCGACGTTGCAATATGCAGTACACCCTTCTACAGTTGTAACTCTTGATGATGAATTGGCTTTAGCTAGGTATAATGTACTAATTCCAAAACAAGTTCCCAACTCTAATATATTTTGCAATTTATAATATCTTACTATTCTAAAAAGTAATTGTCCATATTTTGGTCTAATTGACGATTTTGTAGTTATTTGCGATATTCTTTTTTTTGATTTTTGATTCATTTTGGCTCCAAACATCGAAACTTCAACAATATGTTTATTTTTTTTCAACGATTTTACGGCATCATTAATTGTCTTGTATTCATCGTATATGGTTTTATCGTTAAGCACTTTTGTAATAAATTCGTATAAAAAAGGCGAATGTATTCCATGCCCTTTTTTGTGTTTCGAAGTAAAAAAATAGCTCAAATATTGAATTAACCTAAAAAACATAAGCAAACATAGTTAATTTTTTAATATATAGAATTAAATTTTATTGTAAGCGTCATTTTGTCATCATATATTTAAAAATAAACGCCATTTTGTCATTTTTTTTATTAAATTTCTGTAGTGGTATAAAATTTGAAAATTAATTAAACAGAAAATAAAAACTAAAAGAAAGGAGGGCAGAACTATGTTACCAGTAATGAGAAGTAATTTTCCAAGCATCATCAATGAATTCTTCAACGATGATTGGTTCGATGGCTTCTTCGGCATTGCTCCTGTAAAAAACAGCATGCCAACCGTAAACATCATCGAAGAAAAAGATCAATTCCGTTTGGAAGTTGCAGCACCTGGCTTAGACAAAGAAGACTTTAAAATTGATCTGCACAACGACATCTTAACACTCAGTGCAGAAAAGAAAGTAGAAAACGAAGAAAAAAACAAAAAGTATCTACGTCGCGAATTTAGCTACTGCAACTTCAAACGTTCATTCACATTGCCCGAATACGTCGATGCTGATAAAATTGAAGCTAAACACAAGAACGGTATCCTTACCATCATTATCCCCAAAAAAGAAGAAGCCAAAGAAAAAGAACCACGCATTATCAAAATTAACTAATGGATTGCTTAGAAAAAGAAAAAGGCTGTCGGTAAGACAGCCTTATTTTTTTATTTATTATTTTCTGCCATCTCTTGTTTAATTGCTTCGGCGAGTCGGCGAATACCTTCAATATTTTTCTCTACACTCATATACGAAAAATTTAATCTCATTGTATTTCGTCCGCTACCATCACAATAAAATGCGCTTCCTAAGACAAAAGCAACATTGTTTTCTATTGCTCGTTTAAAAAGTTTTTCACTATCCATCCATTCGGGTAATGTAACAAAAAGGAATAAGCCTCCTTCGGGTTTCGTCCATTTAACGCCTTCGGGCATGTACTGCTCCATAGCTTGAAGCATCGCATTTCGTTTTTCGCGATAAAGTTCTATTGTTCGTTTTATATTTTTATCAAACAAACCTTTTTGAATATACAAGCAGGCTATTTTTTGCAAAAAAGCGCTGGTGCATAAATCGGTTGCCTGTTTGGCTACCACAAATTTGTCTATAATTTCTTCGTGAGCTATAACCCAACCCATACGAAATGCAGGTGCAAAAGTTTTGCTAAATGTTCCCAATGTAATTACAATACCTTTATCATCTAATTGGTACAACATTGGTTGCGATTTCCCCTCAAATCGTATTTCGCGATATGGACTATCTTCAGCAATGAGAACATCGTATTTGTAAGCTATCTGTAATATTTCACGTCTTCTAAATTCGGGCATAGTAATGCCTGCTGGATTTTGAAAATCGGGAATAATATAGACAAATTTGGGTAATACGCCTTCACTCTTTAATTTACTTAGCGTTTGTTCTAGTAAGTCAGCACGCATACCGTTTTCGTCTAATGGTACACCTACTAATTGAGCACCATAACTACGAAAAGCACTTAATCCACCTAAATATGAAGGCAGTCCGCAAATAACAACATCGCCAGGATTAATAAATATTTTGGCAAGCAAGTCTAATCCTTGTTGCGATGCCGTAGTGATTACCAAATTTTTTTCTTCAATATTTACGCCTTCTTTTTTATAACGCTCCACTAATGTCCTTCTTAAACAAATATCGCCTTCAGTCTCACCATATTGTAATGCCATTGCTCCATCGTTATTCAATACTTCTACAGCTAGTTCTTTAAGTTCTTCAACTGGAAACGATTCGGGCGAAGGCAATCCTCCTGCGAAAGATATTATTTCCTTACGCTGGGTTAGTTTTAATAATTCGCGAATAACCGAACGTTTACTACTTTTAATAGTATTTGAAAATCTATCTTGCAAATTGTTAACCATAAATTAAGATTTTGTTAAAGTTATGCAGAATTTCTATACAAAAAAAGTAAAAAATTCAAATTTTAATGTGTTTTTTAACCAAAAATGCTTTATATTTATTTTCACTATATTTGTTGCTTGTTGCTTTAAAAATATTCTATGATACCAGCAAAAGTAGATGTATTAATTGGTCTTCAATGGGGTGATGAAGGTAAAGGAAAAATTGTCGATTGTCTTTCTTCGAAATATCACATCATAGCACGATATCAAGGAGGTCCCAATGCAGGGCATACGCTAACATTCAATAATAGCAAATATATATTGCACACCATACCGTCAGGTATTTTTCAACCCAACTGTAAAAATTATATTGGGAATGGAGTAGTTATTGATCCTATTGTATTTCATAACGAGATAATGAGTTTACAAAAAGTATGTCCATGGATATATGATAATTTAATAATCTCAAAACATGCCCATTTAATTTTGCCTACTCACCGACTATTAGATGCCGCCTATGAACAAGCCAAAGGCAAAGATAAAATTGGTTCTACTTTAAAAGGCATTGGTCCGTGTTACACGGATAAAATTTCACGTCAAGGGATTAGAGTTGGCGATTTATTTCAACCAAACTTTAAAACTAAATATCAAGAACTTGTACAAAGACATATCGCTTTATTAAAAATATTAGAATATCCTACATCTATAAGTGATTTAGAAATAGAATGGTTTTCGGCATGTGAAATTTTTAATAAATTCAATTTAGCTGAAAGTAATTTTTACATTCAAAATGCCATCAATAACCATCAACAAATTTTGGCCGAAGGTGCTCAAGGAAGTTTACTTGATATAGATTTTGGCTCGTATCCCTATGTAACCTCATCGAATACAATTGCCGCAGGAGCTTGTACGGGCTTAGGTGTAGCGCCAAGACAAATTGGCGATGTAATTGGCATCTTTAAAGCATATACTACCCGTGTGGGAAGTGGCCCGTTTCCAACCGAACAAGACAATGAAACTGGTGAAAAATTACGAAAAATAGGACATGAATACGGTAGTACAACCGGTCGCCCACGCCGGTGCGGATGGCTTGACTTGGTAGCACTGAAATTTGCTATACAAATTAACGGTGTTAATCGGTTAATAATTACTAAATCAGATGTTTTATCTACATTCGATGAAATTAAAGTAGCTGTTGCCTATGAAATAAATGATGAACTTATTACACATATTCCATATAATTTAGAAACTATCAGAAATATTGAATACAAAACATTCAAAGGCTGGAAGAAAGACATATCAAAAGCTAAAACAAAAAATGATCTACCCAAAGAACTATTTACATTTTTATCTTTTATAGAGGAATATACAAATACTTCTATTGAACTCGTATCTGTAGGACCTGATAGAAATGCCAATGTATGGTTAAACAATTAATTAAAAATAAATTTGGCATTATTATATCACTTTTTCTTCACACCCATTTATGCCTATTTTCATATGAAGACACAACAAAAACAATATTTGCGGTCAGAACAACTGTATCACCAAAAATTGATGGTATTTTAGAAGATGTATGGTTTCAATGTCCAGAAATTTATGGTTTTACACAAACAAATCCATACTATGGACAAAAACCAACATTTGATACAAAAGTTTACATACTATACGACAATTCGGCTATTTATATTGCTGCTTTTATGTTCGATTCATACCCCGATAGCATATTAAAACAACTTGGAAACCGAGATCATAATAACTTAAATGCAGATTATTTTTCAATAGCTTTCGATCCATATAATAAGCAACAAGATGCTTACTGGTTTGGTGTTTTCGCATCGGGTGTACAGTTCGATCGTCGAAATCAAGATCCATCATACAATGCAGTATGGCAAAGCTGTACAAATATAACTGACACCGGTTGGATAGCTGAAATTAAAATTCCATATTCAGCTATACGCTTCCCAAAAAAAGACATTCAGGAATGGAAAATACAGATTGTACGCTATATAAGACGTAACAGACAAGAGAGTCGCCTTTCGCCCGAACCTCGTGAAGCTAACAACTCATTACTTTATTGGGTGCCTATGAAAGGACTTGAACAAATTCATCCACCTGTTCGATTATCACTCACACCCTATCTTACTGCTGGCATTCAAGTTGAACATAATTCTAATTTAAGCACTTTAATTAATGGAGGAACAGACTTAAAATATGGTATTGATGAAAGTTATACACTCGATATCACACTACTACCCGATTTTAGTCAGGTTCAATCCGACGATAAGTATAAAAATTTAACTGCTTATGAAACCGTTTACGAAGAACAACGACCTTTTTTTAAAGAATCGGTCGATTTGTTTAACAAAGGTGGAATATTTTATTCAAGAAGAATAGGAAAAACACCAAAACTATTTTACACAATAGCACAATACATGGATAGTAACGAAACATTAAAAAAAAATCCACCACAGACACAATTAATCAACGCTTTTAAAATTTCAGGTCGAGATAAAAAAGGACTTGCCTTAGGAATATTGAATGCTGTTACTTCCAATACACATGCAATTATAGAAGACACGTTGAACAACACAAGAAAAGTTCTCACTGAGCCATGGGCTAATTACAACGTATTTGTTATAGATAAGGCCATTCGCAGAGGTAACAATATTTTCCTTACTAATACAAACTATTTTACACCGTTAAATGTTAATTCCAATGTATGTGCTACAGGTTTAACTTTAACAGATAAACAAAATATTTGGCAATTATCTACATTAGGAGCAACATCCATATTCTATCAAACAAAACCTTTAAATGCTGAAATTCCTGAACAAGGATATAAAACCAATATAGCTATTGATAAAATATACGGAAAATTAAAATTTGGTATTTCGAACAGCTACATGGATAAACATTTTAATGCAAATTATGTTGGACTTACCTTATATAACAATTACCTCAGTAATAGTGTCTATATTAAATACCAAACTTATGAACCAAATAAAACGTTTCTCAACTATGGTTATAGTGCAAATTATACACACGAATACCATAATTCGTCAATGAAACTTCAAAATTCAGTTATTCAATTTTCATATTGGAGCACAACACACGGATATACAAGCATATGGACTGGCATTTCGTTCGATGTATTTCAAACGTATGACTTTTACGAACCTCGATACAATGGTTTTTATTTTATTTCTGGTAAAAAGCAAAAAGCAAATTTTGGAATTTCTACCGATTACAGAAAAAAAATGGCAATAGATTTATCTTCGTCCGTACAATTTAATAAAACTTATAATAATTTCGAATATTATCTCGAAATCTCACCGCTTGCACGTTTGTCTGATCATTTTTCATTTCGGTATAAAACTGAATACGAATATGCTCCACAGCAAATTGGTTTCGCAGCAATTGATTATCAACAACAAAAGCCACTTTTTGGGAAAAGAAATGTTGCAACATTAACAAATTCATTTACTGGCAATTATTATTTTAAAAATGATCTGTTTTTAAGTATCCGTTTTAGGCATTATATCTCTCAAGGTAAGTATAACGATCTGTACATTTTAAATCATGATGGTACACTCACTGATACAACCATTAATTTAATTTCATTAAATAATTACCATTTTAGTTATCAAAACTTTACATTAGATTTAGTTTTTTCTTGGCAATTTGCACCAGGTAGCAATTTAATGCTGATTTGGAAAAATGAAATAATACACGAAAGCAACAAAATACTTGAACCAATTACTGAACATATAGCATATTTGGGATATTACCCACAAAAAAATACAATCCTTTTAAAAATGCTTTATTATTTAGATTATGAATACATTTTCAAAAACCTCAAAAAATAATTGTTAGATAAAAAAAAAGATATTATTTTTGCAGGCGAATTTTAGGCCTCGTAGCTCAACTGAATAGAGCATCTGACTACGGATCAGAAGGTTGGGGGTTTGAGTCCCTCCGAGGTCACCAGGAAACTTCATTTATAATCTCTTTCGCCTTAACGTTGCTAATTGCCTTAGTTACAGCATTAACG
>JAOADU010000089.1 GCA_026417155.1 Bacteroidales bacterium
ACATAACGTAAATCTATGTGTCGTTTATTAACTCAATCTTTTTGGAATTCAAGAAGCCTTAATAATACGAAGAATTTACATCAATCTATTGGTGATTTTTTAAGTGATCAAATTAAGCAATGGAACAACAAAAATAATAAACAATTGACAATAATATTAGATAAGGCTTGTGGAGGCTCACAAAATATACAACTCTTCCTTTCTTCAAAAAAAACTTCATTTTATCGAGTTTGTAAGGTAGATATTTTGATTTTAGTAAACAATGAGATTAAATTTATCATTGAAATTGATGAATCCAATATTAAACCAGTGAATATTTTAGGAAAATTTTTTGCCTCAGCAATAGCTGATTGTTATATAGATAAAAATAATATATATTCTAAGTCAAACCAAGTTTGTTTCATTCAAATTATTAGTGCTAAATCATTGAAAAAAAACTCAAATAACTCAAAAAAACCAAAACAATTCCAAAATATTAAAAAAAAAGTAAATGAACTTCTTCAGAATTCTAATTGCCAACTAGGAAATATTATAAAGTATAAAATTTTCATTGTTTAGACATATACAACAAGTAATCAATTATATTGTAAATTATATTTCGGGTGTAATTAATGCAAAAAGGTGTAGTATTAACTGCTTTACAAAAGTTTTAAGAAATTTATTTAAACTATCTTTTCAGATCATCGCTGCTTTTAAACTATAATACACCCGCCACTTTTTTATTAACTATCTTACAATTGTAATCGTTCCTGTGATGGGCTCTTTATCGTTATGCAGATCTAAGATAAATAAATAAGGTCCCATTGGTAGATCTTTATCGTTGAATTTACCTTTCCACCGATTCATTGGGTCGGCGTACTCAGTACCCGATCCATAAAATCTAAACAACAAATCGCCCCAACGGTTGTATATTTCAATAGTTAGCTTAGGATAGGCTTCAATGTTTACAATTTCAAGATCATCGTTTACACGGTCGCCATTGGGAGTTATACAATTGGGTATTTTCAGCGGTACATCGTGAATATAACTTGCAACTGCTGTACATCCGTTTGCGTCCGTTACTGTTACCGAATAGGTTCCTGTTTCTGTTAAATTAATCGTATTAGTTGTTTGTGAATTATTCCACAAATATAAATATGGTGAAGTTCCTCCGTTTGTAGTAACAGTTGCTTGTTGAGTATGAATATCGTAGGTTATCTGCGGATTAATGGGTGTACTTCCTTGAATTGTAATCGTTTTACTGTAGGTACAACCATTAGCATCTGTTACAGTAAAAGTATAATTTCCGGGAGCAAGATTTTGCAATGAATTTACAGTTTGACCGTTCGACCATGCATACGTATATGGTTCCACACCACCAGTAACATTTAGTATAATAAACCCATTTTGTGCCCCATTGCATAATGTTCCTGATTGAGGATGCGATACTTGCAATTCGGCAGGTTGTGTTATGGTATAAGAATAAATGCCTGTACATAAATTCTGATCGGTAATGGTAACTACATAAGCTCCTGGTCCTAAATTATTAAGTGAAGCAGTTGTTGCCTGATTGCTCCACATATATGAATACGTTCCCGTACCTCCCGAAACAGTTAATTGAATAGAACCATTCTGTGCGTTAAAACAAGTTATTTGGCTTATATTAGCTTGTGCATTAATTGCCGAAGGTGCTACCAATGTAGTTTGTGCTGTTTGTGTACACCCGTTTGCATCGGTAATTGTAAGTGAATAATTTCCTGCAGGTAAATTATTAATAAATGGTGACGAGTTTCCGTTACTCCACATATATTGATAATTAGACGCACCCCCCGAAACAATAGCTTGTATTGAACCATTGTTTGAATTAGAACAGGTAGGTTGAGTAACATTTAAGTTTACAAGAATCATGGTTGGTTGGTTAATGGTATCTACTTTTACTTTAGAACAACCATTGGCATCGGTAACGGTTACAACGTAAATTCCTGCCGAAAGGTTTTGAACCAACGATGTATTGGCACCGTTATTCCATAAATATGTATAGGGCGATGTTCCGCCTTGCACCACAACAGTAATACTTCCATTTTGCTGTCCAAAACATTGTACATGTTGTTTAAATGTATTTACCACTAAATCTTGCGGCTGTGTCAATGTTACCTGAGTTGTTGCCTGACAATCAGCATTATCTATAACAATAATAGAATAAGTTCCGGGCGATAAGTTAGAAAAAACTGAATCGGTCGATTGTACTCCATTAACTACGTAAGTAGATACATTCGTAGCATGAATAATAATTTGACCATTATTTTGCCCAAAACACAAGGGATTTATAGCTTCCACTGATAAAATTTGTGGTCCTTGTGTATTTTGTATTGTAACGCTTTGACTTGCAGTGCAACCTACAGAATTTTTAACCACAACATAATAAATTCCTGAATTCAGGTTAGTATAAATATTACTCGACGAATAATTATTGCCATTGTCAATAGAATACGTTAACGGTGTATAAGTACTTGTTGCCTGAATTTCAATGGAACCATTTGGTGTTGTACAGCTTGTAACCGGATTTGAAATAATCTGACTAATAATTGGTTTTGGATAAATAGTAACTATTATCGTGTCTTTTGCTTGTCCGCAGGGACCTGAACCATCGGGGTCGTTAGTTGCCACAATCAGTTGTACGCTTCCATTTGCAATATCAGCTGCAGATGGAATATAGGCAGTTGTTGGTACATTTGCATTTGTAAATGTACCAGTTCCTGTAGTTGTCCATTGAACAGAGGTGGCCGTACCGCCTATAACAGCATTTAACGGTACTTGCTCGCCTTCGCAGATTGTTAAATTATTTCCTGCGGTAACGGTAGCTTTTTTATTTATTTGTACATAAATAGAATCTTTTACTATCGTACACGGACCATTTCCATCAGGATCATTTGCTGTAACGTATAAATATACATATCCCGTCTGAATATCGTTGGCAGAAGGGATATACGACGTATTTAAAGCAACATTATTGGTAAAAATGCCATTCCCTGATGATGTCCATACTATACTTGTTGTTGCACCACCTATAGAAGCATTTAATGAAACCACATCGCCTTCGCAAATTGTTTGATTATTGCCAGCTTCCACTTGCGATGATTGATTAATAATAATCATCATTTGATCGCTTACAGCAGGACAAGTATTGGGCGGATCGTTTGTAGTTATTGTTAATGTTACAACACCATTTATAGCATCGTTGGCACTAGGAATATACGTTGGAGTTAAGGTTCCTGCATTAATCAATGTTCCGCTTCCGTTTGTTGTCCATTGAACAGAGGTTGCACTTCCTCCAAATGTTGCACCTGTTATTTGTGCCGAAGTATTCGAACAAATCGTAATATCTGGACCTGCATTGACGGTTGGAGCTTGTTCTATTACTACTGTTGACGAATATTGAGCCTGTGCACAGCCTCCACTTGCTGGTATTGTGTTTACCACTAAATACGTCCCTGGTTGCGATGCTGCTAAATTTATTTCTCCTGTATTTTGATTTACAAAAACTAATCCCGATGGTGTTGCAGTATAAACTCCATTGCTTCCCGTCGTGTGGCTTGGCAAAGGGTTTTGTCCTAATTGACAATATGGTCCTGCGTAGCTAAATTGAGCATCAAATCCATTCGTAATAGTTATAGTAACACTGCTACTGCTTGGACATGTTCCACCAATAGAATAAGTAACCGTATATGTTCCAACATTACTTGCCGAAAGGTTAATTGTACCCGTGCTACTATTGATACTTAATCCTGCAGGATTAGATGTAAAAGTCCCACCTGGAGTAGATACCGTAGGAGTTGGGTTTGTTCCAGTTTTACAAAAAGAGCCTGTACCATAACTAAAACTTGCATTGGGAACACTATTTATAGTTAAAAGCATTGAGCTTGTTGCCGGTGCACAAGGTCCGGTTGTTGAGATTGTTAGAGTAACTTGACCAGCAGCAATATCTGCTTGACTTGGGATGTAGGTAGGTGTTGTTGTATTGCCATTGATAAATGTTCCCGTTCCAGAAGTAGTCCAAGTACAGCCTGTAGCACTTCCTCCATAACTTGCCCCGGAAATAGTATAATTTTGACCCGCACAAATCGAAGCATTCGGACCTGCATTGGCTGTCGCTAATGGTAAAACCGTTATTGTTCTTGTTTGCGATGCATAACAATATTGACTATTGCCTACGGTGTATGTAATGTTTACTGCTCCGGAAAGTCCTGCTGGGTTGAATGTATTGCCGCTTACACCAGGTCCGCTAAATGTTCCACCAGAATTTCCTGTAATATATGATGCCAAATTTATGGGACCACCCGAAGCACATACAGTTCCAGGACTATTCCATGAAGCATTCCATGGATTGGTAACAGTAAAAGTTAATGAAGCCGATCCCGAACAAGCATATGCTCCGGTTCCTTGATTGTTCCAGTTGTATGTAATGGTATATGTGCCTGGTCCACATTCATCAGGCCAAAAGCCAGCTAAACCCCACGGAGCATAGTACAAGCCCGAAACGTTGGGCGATATTGTCCACGACAATTGTCCCATAGGGCTCCACGAGCCATAATTGGTGCAACCCGTAGGCGTTGTTCCCGATGCATGCGTTGTTCCATTTCCATCGTAAACTACCCAAGGCATAGGAGCTGTTCCGTCTTGATTACATACCTGAATAGAATAGCTTTTTGTTGGATCGGCACCAGGACCAGGAAAATATACCGTTAATTGAGTATTCGTTTGCATTTGTCCGTAATTTCGCTGAAAAATAACTTGTCCGTTTTCGAAAATAGTTACTGCATTTTTAGCAGCATTTGCACCTGTATTAAACTGAAAATATAAAGTAGGATAAATAGCTCCACCTGCAACTGATGAGTCATTGGGTAAAATATATACACTATCGCGACAAGTTAATGTACTAATGCCCGAAGTAGGTGAAGTATGAATACCTACTACCGGACAAGGTGGCGCAGCAAATGTAATAGACCAGTTTTGGATAGAGCCTACATCGGTAGGATAAGTATCAATCACATGCAATCGCCATCTCCCATTCGGATTTACACCTCTGGGTATTGGCTGTTCTGGAATGAATGTTCCTGTAAATGGAGCTGAACCTAATGTAATACTTACCGAAGCATCATTTCTAAATACAGTATTTATAAAATTATCGCCACTTCCACCCCTTCCACCACAAAGTAAATGCTCATTATTTAACGGATCGACCAAATAAATGTACAAATCGCCAACCCAGGTATGATTAATATTGATGGTAACGCTTTGCGCAATAGCTAACGGAGATATTCCCGAAACATTAATATCTGAATAAACCCCCGAGGTATTATTATCGGGAATAGAATAAGGTGTGTTATTGCTAAAAGTTTGTGCTTTTAAAGAAGCACAAAAAACTATTGTCGAAAACAACAAGCCATAGGCAGTTTTCATATATGTAATTTTTTGTTGTTTACAATTTCAAATGTTTAATTTTTTCGTATCGTTCCGGATTCTTTTGTATCCATATTTGTTTGGCTTCATGATAACGAGCACAATCTTCTTTCGGATTTCCTGTATCAATATATCGAGGAAAATCGTCGGGAACATTATTCTGTTTAAGATACGCTTCGTTTGGATAACAAGGACCAATTTCTGGTTTCTTTTCAAGTACTTTTACTTCCGATATTTCTAATTTAACGGATTGTCTTTTATTTAAACTATTTTGTACTTGCTGACTGTATGAAAACAAACACGAAAATAAGAACAACGATATTAAAAAAGTTTTCATAGCTTTTAATAGATTTTATACAAATTTATTACAGAATTTTAAAAAAACAAAAAACCCCATCTAAAAATAGATGGGGTTTGTTTATTATTTTAGATAATTATTATTATTGTTGTACCTTAACAGTAATATTAATTGTACCGTCATTAGTTCCGGTAATGCTATTTACTTTAATAAATCCTATTTTTCCTGCATCGGTTTTGAAAGCAATAATATTGTTGGCTGCCAATTGATTTGCTTTTGTATCGCTACCAAATGTAACGCCCGAAATATCGGTTGTAGCACTTAAATTATCAAAGTTAATGGTAGGATTTTTAACGAATTTAGTGTTGTTTTTGGTTTGCCAATTGGAAACGGCCGAGTAAACAGCCGAAGTTTGTGCATCGCCAGGAGCAGCCAAAGTTGCTAAGTTAGTAGCACCATAATAGTACATAAAGTCAATTAATGCACTATTTTGAGCAGCTTGCGATAATGTATAAACGTTGCCATTTGACGATGCAAATGAACTACCTGTGGTATGATTTTGAGCTCCTAATGTTACGGTATAGGTTTGGAATTGACCAAATGGTGTTCCTTGACCGCCAGTGGTTATTTTTTTAACGGTAACCGTAATACTTGCTTCTTGTCCTTCTTTGTCAACTACTTTGAATTTGAAAGAAATAGGATAAGTCATGGCAGGAGTAAAAGTTTCTTGGAAATTGTAAACATAATCGGTTTTACCAGCAAAACCAGTAGGATTGCCATACGATGTTTCGGTGCTTCCTACTATTTTTTTAATAGTAAATTGATCTATTTCGCCTTCGGCTTTTACTGTAACATTAAAAGTAATAGTCGTATCGGCTGTTGCAGTAATATTGTACTCTACTTTGTTGTTTGTAACTGTAATTTCTGGTGCAGGTACAGTTTCATCTTTTTTACAACTTGTAAATAAAGCGGCACCTGCTAATACTAACAATGCTAAAGACATTAATTTTTTCATACTTAATTAATTTTTGGTTAAACTTGCAACAAAGATATAACAATTATTTTTAAATAAAAAAGGGGAAATGAAAAAAAAATGTTAAAGATTTTGCAAAAATATTTTTAGTTCAACAGGTTTACTATTATACGTAAATGTTTGAGCTAACTTGTACTCATGTTCAGCAATTCCCTTAGAATAAAATATACGAACTATTAAACTATCGTGAACAAAGCGATCGACATAGTCGGGTTTTAACGAAAGTTTTGCTTCGGCTATAGTATATGTTTCATTTTGAAAAATAGGTGCTTTGGATGGAATTGAAAAAACAGAATAAATATTATCGAGCCTATGAAAATACATTTGCAGTGGACTAAATTCGGGATCGTGTAAATATGATGGTATCCAAATTTCTACTTTATAATTTTTTTCTATTGCATTACCAGCGTTTCGAATGATAAATTTGGGATAAAAATTTATTTCTTTGGGCAAGCCATTTTCCAACATCGAAATGCCTTGAATATTCATAATACCGACAAATTCTAACAAAGGTGTGTGCTGTATCGCGTATAATCTTCGCACTTCATCTTCGCGCATACAATACACTTGCTGTCCAATAATAGAATAATACCGACCATCGGAAAACATATACGGTCGTTTATTTGAAGAAAATGACACGACTACTATGCCATTCTCTCCATTTGTAATGATGGGTTTTATTACAATATTGTCTAAATGTGGATTTATTTGACTATGTATTAAATTTCGTAGCCAAAATTCAGAAAAATTATGAAGCGAAAAAGAATCTATTTCCGATGCCCGTTTATTTTTTGTTTTTATTCCTATTATAAGAACCCTGCCATTATGATTGGCTAAAGCACTAATAAGCTTAAGCAATTTTTCTTCTTTTTCTGAAATTAAATACGTCCACCACTTACTGTCAATAAAATAAAGCGAAGGCGATAATGGCAACCGATGTTGAACCATTTGATCGATTTCTTTTATGCCAATATCAGAAACATTCATAATGGCAATATTAACAAATTTCTCCGACTTTTTAAAATAGCTATGTGACATAAATTTTTCTGACAATTTTTCTTAACTTGCCATCAAAAATTTATTACTTACATATGTTAGATATCAACCAATTAAGGAATGATTTTCCCATTTTACATCATACGTTATATAAGCGTCCTGTTGTTTATTTAGACAACGCTGCAACAACTCAAAAACCTAAAGTAGTAATAGACACTACTTCCGAATATTATGCAAAATACAACAGTAATATTCACCGTGGGGTCCATTTCTTAAGCGAAAAAATGACTGAAGCTTACGAATCGGCACGACAAACCGTAAAGCAATTTATCAATGCTACTTATAATCACGAAATCATATTTACTTCGGGCACAACCGAATCGGTCAATTTGCTTGCATTTTCATTTGGCGAAGCATTTATACGCGAAGGCGATGAAATTGTTGTCAGCGAAATGGAACATCATAGCAACATTGTACCTTGGCAAATGCTTTGTCAACGAAAAGATGCTAAATTAAAAGTTTTACCGATTACCTATACCGGCGAACTCAACTTAACGGCACTCCCCACCATCATCAACGAACGAACCAAACTCATCGCCATTACTCACGTTTCCAATAGCATGGGAACCATTAACCCCATTAAAGAAATTATAGACTTTGCTCACCAACGCAACATACCTGTATTTATAGACGGTGCTCAAGGCATACAACATCAAATTGTAAACGTGCAAGAATTAGATTGCGATTTTTATGCTTTTTCGGGTCATAAAATATATGGTCCTACCGGAATTGGTGTATTATATGGCAAAGAAAAGTGGCTCGAACAGATCCCACCCTATAAAGGGGGTGGCGACATGATTAAAACCGTAACCTTCGAAAAAACCATTTATAACGAGCTTCCATTCAAATTCGAAGCAGGAACTACAAATTTTATTGGAGCAGTTGGATTAGCTGCAGCTCTTAAATATTTAAACGAAAAAGGAAGAAAAGAAATTTTACTTTACGAAACAGAGCTTTATCAATACGCTTTACAAAAAATTCAAACCATTGAAGGCATACGAATCATCGGAACATCGGACAATAAAACCAGTATCATTTCGTTTTTGCTCGACAACATTCACCCTTTCGACACAGGTATGATGCTCGATAAGATGGACATTGCTGTTCGTACGGGCAATCATTGTACTCAACCCCTCATGAAGTTTTTTGGTATTGATGGTACCGTAAGAGCATCGTTGGCTTTTTATAATACTTACGAAGAAATTGATTATCTGGTCGATTCGCTTAAAAAAGTTAAAGATTTATTCTCATGAAAAGCATCGAAGAAATTCAACACGAAATTGTAGAAGAATTCGAAAATTTGGGCGATTGGGTAGAACGCTACAATTATCTGCTCGAATTAGCAAAAAATCTACCCCCAATGGACGAAAAATATCGTAAAAAAGAAAATCTTATTGAAGGTTGTCAATCGCAAGTATGGCTAGCAGCAGAATTTAAAGATGGAAAGCTCTATTTTCAAGCCGACAGTGATGCACTTATTACAAAAGGAATCGTAGCATTATTGCTAAAAGTATTTTCAGGACAACATCCCAACGACATCCTCGATGCTCAGCTTTGGTTTATTGACAAAATAGGTCTTAGTGCACACCTTTCGCCTACGCGTTCTAACGGACTTGTATCAATGATAAAACAAATTCGAATGTATGCCTTGGCTTACAAAACTAAATATAATCTGTAGTTTATGAATACTAAAGACGAACTTTCGATAAAAATTGTCGATGTTTTAAAGAAAATTTACGATCCCGAAATTCCTGTAAATATTTACGACCTTGGACTTATTTACGATATACTTATTGATGACGAATATAATGTAGAAATAAAAATGACCCTTACATCGCCCAATTGTCCTATGGTAGATAGTATGCTGCAGGAAATTTACGACAAGACCCGTACTATTGACGGCGTAAAGTCTGTAGTGCTCAACATTGTATTTGATCCGCCTTGGGACAAAAGCATGATGAGCGACGAAGCTAAACTCGATTTAGGACTAATATAATTTATGAAACTGCGAGTTACGTTATTCGCACTCTTTTTATCATACTTAGTGTATGCCCATTCTCTTAACGACACTATCTATACTACAACCGAAGATTCGCTGGTAACTATTGTCTTGCCCGGCGATCGAGTACACTGTTTTTCTTCAGTACCCGGAACTTTATGCAAACAAGTTTATCAAGACAATCGGCTTCTTTTGTATTACCATCACCGTCACATTAAAGGCACACATACTATTTACATAATTAATCCATCTTTGAGCCCTTACCCAACACATATTGTTAATGTTGTGGTACGTAGTAAAACTTGGTGGATATGGATGATATTTACAATTTTGGGCGGATTAGGCTTATTTTTGTTTGGTATTCATTACATGAGCGATGGATTTGTTCGATTACTCGGTCATAAGCTAAGTGCTATAGTCCAACAGCTATCGCGTTCATCACCCGAATCAATACTAGCTGGCACTTTGCTTACTACCTTTTTGCAAAGCAGCTCTGCTAGTAGTATTTTTTTGATGCAACTTGTTCATAATCGGTTATCTACATTCAAGCAAACTGTTGGTATTATTATAGGCGGTGCTTTGGGAACTACTATTACATTGCAAATTATTGCACTACGCATCAACAATTATGCTCTTTTTCTTATCGCAATTGGGTTTATTCTTACATTTTTATTTAACCAAGCGAAAATAAAAAACATAGGACAAATCGTTACGGGATTAGGCTTGCTTTACCTTGGGTTGCTCATTATGACAGATGGAGCGTTGCAAATAAAAACCATTGATTCGGTAATGCATTTTCTTACGTCGCTTTCAAATCCTTTGGCAGGAATCATTATCGGAATAGTATTTACTACTTTAACACAAAGTGCCAGTGCTTTTATTGGAATTTTAATGACACTTGGAAGCATTGGTGCACTTTCATTAGATACATCGGTTTCGTTGCTTATTGGTTCCAACATTGGAACATCATTTCCGGTAATCATGGATTCTTTCAACAAACAAGCCGAAGCTCGCAATGTTGCTTGGTTTCATTTATTTTACCGAATTATTGTTGCTTTGTTTTTTATTTTTTGGATTAGTGAGTTTGCCCGAATCGTCGAGTCGTTATCTGTTTGGTTTAATGGTGGAAGTTCGGTTTCTATGCCACATCTAATTGCAAATGCTCATACATTTATGTATGTAAGCATAACGCTTTTATTTATGCCATTTATTTCGCTTTTGTATCGATATTTTTCGCGAATTATTGCCGTTTCTGAGCAAGTCGATCCGTATAAACCTAAATACATTACCGACGAAAGTCTTGATACACCCAATATTGCCATCGTATTGGCTAAAAAAGAAACGCTACACCTTGCCAATATTGTGGTAAGCATGGTCGAACAATTATTACCAGCCTTTCTTAACAAAGATACAAAACGAATTGAAAAAATAGAACAAGCCGAAAAAATGGTAAACGTATTACGCGATCACATTACCCGCTTTTTGATTGAACTTAACAAAAGAAACCAACACCTCGAAACTGCCAAAGAAATCTACAAATTGTTGTCTATTGTGAAAGAACTGGAAGAAATTGCCGATATTGTTGACACTAATTTAATTCCCAAAGCACACTTTTGGGCTACATCTGTCATTAATTTTAGCGATGAAGGAAAACAAGAACTCGAACGATTTCATCAGCATTGTCTAAAACACTTACTTTCGGTAATTCAGGCCATGGCGGCTTTCGATATAAAGAAAGCCAAAAAGCTCAAAAAAAATGAAAAACAAACTATATTATTAGCATATCAACTCGAAAAAAGCCACTATACACGATTAATGAGCGAAGTAGAAGCCACTGTTCAAAGTAGTAAAACACATATTGAACTTATTGGATTGCTACAAGCCATTACACGTCATGCGACACAAATTGTTCGAATATTATACGAATTTGACTAACCAAAACTACCCTACTTTCATAAACTTATCATTTTATGGCAGTTCAAAATTTTTATCTTATTTTTGCATCGTTAAATAAATGAATTTATGGCAACAACGGCAGATTTCAAAAATGGATTGTACATTGTGTTTAACGGCGATTTTTACACTATTGTAGAATTTCAACATGTTAAACCCGGCAAAGGCGGCGCATTTGTACGTACAAAACTTAAAAACCTGCGAACTGGCCGAGTAATCGAAAACACTTTTACAGCAGGTGTAAAAATAGATTTAGCCAATATCGAACGTCGTCCTCATCAATATCTATACAACGACGAAAGCGGATATTATTTTATGCACACCGAAACTTTCGAACAAGTTTCTATACCCAAAGAATTAATAGAAGAACCCTTATTACTCAAAGAAGGCACTCAAGTTTATATAGCTTTTGATGCCGACACCGAAACTCCTCTTACGTGCGAATTTCCTCCTTATGTAGAACTCGAAGTTGTGTACACAGAGCCCGGCTTAAAAGGCGATACCGCATCGGCAACAGCCATGAAGCCCGCCAAACTCGAAACAGGCCTTGAAATAAAAGTGCCACTCTTCATCAATACCGGCGATATCATTAAAGTTGATACTCGCGATATTTCGTATATGGAACGCGTAAAAAAATAATCATGAAATTACCTCGAACCTACCGACTGCAAGAAATTGCCGAAATGTTACAACTGCCATTTACTGGCAATCCCGATATCAATATTACTGGCATAAGCGATGTATATCATGCCACACACGAAGACATTACCTTTGCCGACAACGAAAAATACTTCGAGCTTGCCAACCTTAGCAACGCTTCGGTAATTATTGTACAACGAGGCATAAATTTCGAAACCAACAAAGGCATAATTTTGACGAACGATGCCTTTCATACTTACAACCAATTAGTTTCAATTCTGTTTCCGTTTACTTTACAAACACAATTAATTCATACCGAAGCCATTATTGGCGAACATACTATCTTGTATCCCAACGTTTACATAGAACGCAACGTTACCATTGGCAAGCATTGCGTAATTCATCCTCATGTTACTATTTACGGACCTTGTCAAATAGGCAACAATGTAACTATATACTCCGGTGCTATTATTGGCTCCGATGCCTTTTATTTCAAAAAAGACCTCGAACACTATCAAAAATTACAGTCGGTAGGAAATGTTATCATTGAAGATAATGTAGAAATAGGCTCAAATACTACTATCGACAGAGGATTAGGTGGTTCGACTATTATTGGCAAAGGCACAAAAATTGGAAATGCCGTACAAATTGGGCACGATACGCATATTGGCAACGATTGTTTTATTGCTGCCCAAACAGGTATCGGCTCAAATGTAATTATCGAAGATTCGGTTACCATTTGGGCACAAGTAGGAATACAAAAAAATGTTGTCATTGGCAAAGAAGCTATCATATTAGGACAAAGCGGAGTAACCAAATCGCTCGAAGGGGGCAAAATATATTTTGGGCTTCCTGCTATCGAATCGCGCGAAAAAATGAAAGAACTCTCTTACCTTAAGCAAGTGCCACAACTTATTAAAATGTTAAGCGAAAAATTATGACCGAAAAAGCATCGCTCAAACGATTGCAACTTTCCAATTTTAAGTTGGAAGCATTGTTAAGTATTACCCTATCTATCAACGAAAATTTATCGACACAAGCCCTCTTACAAAAATACGAGAAAATTATCCGCGACGATTTAGGCATCGGCAAAGTAGTATTGTTTAGCTACAATAAACAATGGCAATGCCTGCTCGCTTCGGGAATAACCGACGACAACTATTTAAATATACACGTTGAAACCGACTTGTTGCCTTTTCGCGAAATAACAAACCTCACCACTATGAACCACCCAAAACTTAAAGGTTTTGATGTGATTATTCCTGTGTTTCACAAATCTATTCCTCTTGCTTATCTTTTGCTTGGCGATATTGAAGAAGAACGCGATGGCATAAGCCCTGTTATTAAGCATCTCAATTTTTTTCAAACATTAACCAACATTTTAGTTGTTGCCATAGAAAACAAGCGGTTATATGCCGAAAATATTCAACAAGAAAGCTTACGTAAAGAGCTCGACCTTGCCCGTCAGATGCAAAGCCTTTTGATACCCAATCCCAACGATTTACCCCACAACGAACACATTAAAGTTTCGTCGTATTACCAACCACACTACGAAGTTGGCGGCGATTATTACGACTTTTTTTATTTAAACCATCGCGAAGTGGGTTTTTGCATAGCCGACGTATCGGGCAAAGGTATATCGGCAGCTTTACTTATGTCGAATTTTCAGGCTTCGCTTAGAGCATTATTTACCGACGATATCAGCCTCGAAAAGCTTATACATAGGCTCAATAGTATCATTAACAACAACACAAAGGGCGAACGATATATTACGGCATTCATTGCAAAATACCATATCGATACACGCACCATTTATTATGTTAATGCCGGACATGTGCCACCATTGTTTTTCAACGGTACGCTCAAATTTCAATACCTAAAAAATGGTTGTGCCGGATTGGGCATGCTTCCCGAATTAACACACATCAATGTTGGGACTATTGTTACCAAACCACAATCGAGGCTCGTATGCTATACCGACGGACTTGTTGAAATGGAAAACGATAAAAAAGAAGAATTTGGCACATCGTTTCTCGAACAAGCTATTGTAAACGAAAAATCTATCGAATTGTTTATTTGGAAAGTTATACAGCAAGTTAATACCTTCCGTGGAAAAACTCCTTTTTTTGACGACATCTCTATGTTATGTTTAGAATTTTAATATTAAGCATTCTACTTTTTTATCATACATGGATATATTCTCAGGTAGTTAATATTGAAAAGCTACGCAGCCAGGACACATCCAAACCTGTTGTAGGAAAAACAGAACTTACTTTCGATGTTAATCGAAGCATTAACACCATTTTTACTTTAAAAAATTCTACCCGATTGCAATATAATTATCTAAAAAACACATATTTGTGGCTCGCCGATTTGCAAATGATGCAAGTTGATACTATTCGCTACATCAGCAATGGTTTTTTACATTTTCGTTACAACTACGATTTTCGTAATAAATGGCTTATTGCCGAAGCTTATACTCAAATTCAGTTTAACAGAATACAAAAAATATTGCGTCGCTTCTTATGGGGAAGCGGATTTCGGTATGTTTTATTTAACCTCGATAAATACAAAATTTTTGCAGGTACTTCCATTATGTACGAATTTGAACTTTACATTGATAAAACATATAAAGACAACGTGCGCAATACTTTTTATGTAAGCATAAATCTGAAGCCCAACGATACTTTTTTATTTTCGCACACTACCTACTATCAGCCACAAATTGACAATTTTTTAAGCTACCGCATTACTAACGAAACCGCCATTGATGCCGTAATTATTAAAAATCTTAGCTTTAGAACAAAATTCAACTACTTTTACGATTCAAAACCAGCACCTGCCGTTCAAAAAATATTTTACAGCCTGCACAATGGCATAGCTTATAAATTTTAATCAATACTCTACTATTTTAATAGATTTTTCATTACATTTGCTAAAAAAAATGAGTTTCGAAGAAATAGAACGCCGAATAAGAATTTATCAGCATCAGCATAAAAAAATTTTTGCTACTTCATCGTTTCAAACACAAAGCGTAGCATTGCTGCATATTATTAGCCGTATAGACAAAAGCATTCCCATTTACTTTATCAATACAGGATACCTTTTCCCCGAAACCATCGAATACAAAGACTTACTGGTCGAAAAATTTGGAATAAACGTTATAGATTTAAAACCCACCGTACCTAAGATATTGCAACGCGATGCTAATGGCAATTTGCTATTTGCCAGCGACCCCGATTATTGTTGTTATTTAAACAAAGTACAGCCGCTCGATGCGGTGCTTGCCGAACACGATGTATGGATAAATGGCGTACGAGCCGACCAGAGCAAAGAACGCTCAGAACTCTATGTCGAAGATTTTGCCCCCCATAATGTTATTCGTTTTCATCCTATGTTGTACTGGACAAAACAAATGGTATATCAGTATATTCGCGAACACAATTTACCTCGCCACCCCCTCGACGAAAAAGGCTACATCAGCATCGGATGCGAACCCTGTACAGCTCGCATCTCCCTCGACGACTACGAACGTGCCGGACGATGGAAAGGACTGAAAAAAAACGAATGTGGACTGAATACCGAACTTGTTGTAAAAAAATAATTTATGAAAATTCTCGTTACCGGAGGAGCTGGATATATTGGTACCGAACTTATCCGACAACTTGCCTTAAATCCTAATGTCGAGCAAATTGTATTGTACGACAACCTTAGCCGAAGCAATTACAACATTTTTCTTCATTCTGGCATAAAACGCGGAAAAGTTACTTTTATTAAAGGCGAATTGCTCGACTCGCGGTTGCTTAAGCAAGTAGTTAAAAATGCCGATATCGTTTTTCACTTAGCTGCCCGTGTTTCGACACCAATGACCAACGAAAGCTCTCATTTGTTCGAACAGGTAAACCACTGGGGTACTGCCGAACTCGTTTATGCTGTCGAAGAAAGTACCGTAAAGAAGCTCATATATTTAAGCAGTGCATCGGTTTATGGAGCATCGCCCGACGAAGCCGATATAAACACCCCGCCCAATCCACAAACATTTTACAGCATCTCGAAATATCGCGGCGAACAACATGTTGCCAGACTCATAAAACATATGCCTGCCTACATTATCCGTTGTGGCAACGTTTATGGCTATGGCGTTAGCATGCGGTTCGATGCTGTTATTAATCGCTTTATGTTCGACGCTTCGTTTACCAAGCGAATACATATATACGGAGATGGCACACAACGACGCTCGTTTATATACATTGATAAAATTACCGATATCCTTACAAATCTTGTTTTTTCCGAATTGCCTGCAGGCACGTACAATGCAGTCGACCGCGTGTTGAGTATTCTCGACATCGCCAACGAAATCAATAGCCTCTACCCCGATATGGAGATGCTATACATTAATCAGCACATGAAAATGCGCGAACTTGTTGTAAAGCCAAGCCCCGAGCTTCTGGCACTCCTTTCCTTACCGCCAACTTCCTTCCGCGACGAACTCTTAGTTATGATGCACCGCTTTCACAATTCTACCGCATATTAAATTTTTTACTAAAATATATTACGACGATTAACAAAGCATTCTATATGTGTGCGGGATATTGACTCCATTATTTACACATAAACTTACGAACGTTTTTTATTTAATTCATTATCTTCATTTTTTCTCAATTTGTTAATTATTCAATAAATTTATGTTGCATTAGAAATTCTTCAAAAGAATTATAATTTATACATTCAATATCATTATCATTAAGTTTGACAAAGTATTGAATATTATTTATAACTTCATCTTGCTTTGGATTAACAATAATAACTTTTTGTAAACTTCTTAAGTTTTTTAAAATACGTGTGTTAAAAATATTCTCATTTCCTTTCCATCCTATTAAATATAATTCTTCTATGCGATCAGATAAAAAACTTGATGTATCAAACATAACATAACTCATCATTATTTCATCTTTGTTTTTGTAAGGCATTAGAATTGCAGGGAAAGAGGATCTTAACTCGTCATCTGATATTCTTTCGATAGCATTTCTATCTACCTTATATCTGCCAATACCTTTTCTTCAAGCCTGTAGAGGTC
>JAOADU010000007.1 GCA_026417155.1 Bacteroidales bacterium
AGGATGGAACGGCAAAATTAACGGCAACGGAGCCGAAGCCTCACCCGGAGTATATTATTACATCATCACCGCTAAAGACAAAAAAGAACAACAATACGAAGAAAAAGGATATTTCTATCTGCTTAAAGAAAAGAAATAAAGGTTAGGTATTTTAATTAAATTTAAAGGCTGGCTTTGTCCAGCCTTTTTTATTGTTTAAGGCGTAAATATTTGCTACCTTCGTGCATCAAAAAATATTTTATGAAAAGGCTTTACATCTTAATTATAATTTTATTAAGTAGTTCTCAAATTTTATTTTGTCAAAAGTCAAAAAATATTCCACCTGAGAAGCCAAAACTTATTATCGGGATCGTAATAGATCAAATGCGTTATGATTATTTAACTCGGTTTTATGATAAATTAGAAGTAAATGGTTTTAAGCGATTTATAAATGAAGGAACAAATTGTCGCTATACATATTTAAACTACATGTACACACAAACAGGTCCAGGACATGCAACTATCTTTACAGGTACAACTCCCTCGATGCATGGAATTGTTACCAACGAATGGTATATTCCATTAAAAAAGCAAAAAGTTTATTGTGTAGATGATTCAAAAGTTTCAACAGTTGGTAGCAATTCAAATAATGGTAAGTTTAGTCCTCAAAACATGATGACTCCGACATTTGGCGATCAGCTTCGATTGCATAATCAGAATCGTTCGAAAGTTATAGCAATTTCATTGAAAGACAGAGCTGCAATTTTGCCAGGAGGCAAGACAGCGAATGCTGCATACTGGTACGATGATGCAACAGGAAATTTTATAACCAGTTCGTATTATATGAATCAGTTGCCCAAATGGTTACAAGATTTTAATTCAAAAAAACTTGCAGAAACTTATTTGAATAGATTATGGACACCATTACTTCCTATTCAAGAATATACTGAAAGTTTACGCGATTCTAATAAATATGAACAAGGCTTTGGAAACGGTCAGTTTGTGTTTCCATACGATTTAAAATACATAAGCACAAAAAACAAGAAGGAAATTGATTATGCGGTTCTAAAATATACTCCTTTCGGCAATACAATATTAAACGATTTAGCTAAAGCAGTAATTTTAAATGAAGAAATGGGAAAAGATAATGTTACCGATTTTTTAATAATTAGTTTTTCTGCAACCGATTATATAGGTCATCGTTTTGGCCCTCGCTCTATAGAATTACAAGATACTTATTTAAGGCTTGATAAAGAATTAGTGCATTTATTGGATTTTATAGAAAATGAAATTGGTAAGGAAAATGTACTTATTTTTTTAACTTCGGATCACGGAGTTGGCGATCATCCGAGTTTTTTAACCGATCAGAAGTTAAATGGAGGTATATTTAAACAATATTTAGCTCTATCGTTGCTCAGAACATATTTGAATGCTACGTACGGGGAAGGTGATTGGGTATTGGGTTATGCCGATTTACAGTTTTTCTTGAATCGCAACTTAATAGAAGATGCAAAATTATCGTTAAAGGAAGTACAAGAAAAAGTTGCTTCGTTTTTATTGCAATTCAACGGGGTTGCTAATGCGGTAACTTCCTATTCGTTACAATATCAAAATTATACCGATGGTATTTTGAATTGTTTACAAAAAAGCTTTCATCCAAAGCGCTCGGGCGATGTTTTAATTGCTCTTGATCCAGGATGGATTGAAGACAGCTCATATATGTACGATCATAATAGCTGTTATACTTACGACACACACGTTCCGTTAATGTGGTATGGATGGAAAATTCCAAAAATGACAATACATCGAAGAGTAAATATTATAGATATTGTACCAACTCTTGCTGCATTTTTGCAAATAGAAGTACCCATGGGCTGTACAGGTATTCCTATTCAAGAGTTGTTAGGAAATTAAGAAAGTGATTTTATTATAGATTCGAAAAATATTCTTCCATCGGTATTCGATAGTTCGTCGTCGGCAGCTCTTTCGGGATGAGGCATCATACCAAAAACATTTTTATTTTTGTTGCAGATGCCTGCAATGTTATCAACCGAACCATTTGGATTGGCATCGCAAGTTACTACTCCATTCATATCGCAATAATGAAATAGTATTTGCCCATTTAATCGCATTTCTTTGAGTGTTTGCTGATCGGCATAGTAATTTCCTTCTCCGTGCGAAATGGGTATTTTTAAAGGTTTTCCTTTAGGGATATATTTAGTTAAAGTGGTATCGTTATTTTCGGTTTTGATGTAAACATTTTTACAAATAAATCGTTGATTATTGTTGCGTAACAAGGCACCGGGCAATAATTTCGATTCGCATAAAATTTGAAAGCCATTGCATATACCGAATAAGAATTTGCCTTTTTCGGCAAAATTAAAAATTTCATTCATAATCGGCGAAAAACGAGCAATAGCACCTGCGCGTAAATAATCGCCATACGAAAATCCGCCTGGTAAAATTATGGCATCTACATTTTTTAAATTAGTATCTTTATGCCACAATAATTCAACATCTTGATTAAGAATATCTTTTAAAACATAAAATACATCATGATCGCAATTGCTGCCTGGAAAAATAACTATTCCAAATTTCATGGATATCTTTTTATGTCAAAGGTAGTTGTTTTTTCTTGATTAATTGTCATTCTATACAAAAAATATGTAAGTTTGTAATAATGGAACTAAATAAAACCAATATAGAACTCCTTGTTAAAGAAATATATGCTATATCAGGGTATAATTTTTTTGATTATTCTTTTAAATCATTGGCTCGTCGAGTAGAAAAAATTTTAGAATTTTATGAATGTGGCCTCGAAGAACTTATAGAGCGAATGAGAAAAAATCCTTTAATAGTAGAACAAGTTGTAAAAGAGATTACTGTAAATACTACAGAATTTTTTAGAGATCCTATTGTTTGGATTGAATTAGAACAAAAAATTTTACCCGAATTAGCAAAACGCAATCAAATAAAAATATGGCATGCTGGCTGCTCATACGGACACGAAGCATATTCGATGTTAATCCTTCTAAACGAACATCAATTACTTAAAAAGGCTACTTTAATTGCAACAGATATAAATGCCGATGTTTTACAAGCAGCAAAAAAGGGCACTTTTCGGTACTTTATAGATATGGAACACATGATAAATTATGAAAAGGTTATAAATAAAAACATGGAACATCATGTCCCATATACTAAATATTTTATAGTAGATGAAGCAAAAAACATATTAAATATTCGACCAGAATTTTTAAATTATATTAAGTTTTATAAACACGATTTGGTAACAGATTCTTTTCCACCCGACGAAGAATTTGACCTTATTATGTGTCGCAATTTGTTAATTTACTTCAATTTGGAACTTCAAAATAAAGTTATATATAAATTTTTCAAATCTTTGAAACCCGATTCATTTCTAGTTCTAGGTTATTACGAAGCAATTTTGGGAACTGTATCCAATAATTTTTTAAAATCAGGACAAGTGTATAAAAAAATAAAATAATATATAGTAAAACACTAAAATACATCAGGTTTTTTAAGTAATTTTAATAGCTTGCTGGCAATATATGATTAAAAACAACTTTATTGTTTTAAAATTTTATTAACTTTAAAGCTGAAAAATGAATACCAATAGCCAACATATCGATTTTTATGATATAATTCGAATTCACTTTCCTGAAATACGTGCCGAAAGTATTATTTTGAATTATCTTGGCGAAGTAAATCACGAAATAATAAAAGCATTACTATTTACATTAGAGCAACATTTTAAACGAACCAACTTGCCCCGATTTATTCAAAAGAAAACATTTAATGTAATGGTAGAATGTATTCAAAACATTGAAAAACATACAATCAAGCTATATAACGATTCTTACTATAGAAAAAGCTCTATTCTTGTTGCAAATCTTAATGATGATATTCATGTAATATCGTCAAATGTAATTAATAAACAACAACAACAATACTTAATTCAAAAGGAAAATCAACTTAAGGGAAAAAGCAAGGAAGAATTAAGACAACTTTACAAACAACAATTGATAGATGGAACCATTAACGAAAAAGGAGGTGCAGGGCTTGGTTTTATAGATATGGCACGACGAACTAATAATCAGCTTTTTTTTAATTTCTTTCCGATAAATAATGAAATACTTGTATTTACATTGCATGTAATATTAAAAAAATAAATAAATATGAATCCGTTGATAATACAGCCAACTATTGATAGCCCTTATGTCAATCTTGACAAACAAAATAACATTTTTGAAATCAAAGGCAAAAGCTTACCCGAAAATGTTAATGTTTTTTATCAGCCTATAATTGATTGGTTTACAGAATATTTTAAAAATCCTAATAACGAAACAATTATCAATTTTAAGCTCGATTATTTAAATACTGCATCATCAAAAGCCTTGTTGTCGTTACTTTTAGTAGTAGAAGATGCCGTAAAAAACGGTTATAATGCTCGAGTTAGATGGTATTTTGAAGAAGACGATGAAGACATGAAAGATATTGGCGAAGAATATTCCGAAATTATACAGATTCCGTTTGAAATTATTCAGATCGATAACGAATAAAGAAAATTAGTTATGTTAGAATTAGATTGGGGGCATTTACCATTTGGTTATGTTAAGACCGACTATCATGTGCGAAGCTATTTTAGAAATGGCTCGTGGACAGAATTAGAATTTAGCACCGACGACAGAATTCCAATTCATATTGCAGCTACTGCTTTGCATTATGGTCAACAAGCTTTTGAAGGCTTAAAAGCTTATCGTGGGAAGGACGGAAAAATACGATTATTCCGATGGAAAGAAAATGCAAAACGACTTCAGCATTCGGCAAGAGGCTTACACATGCCCGAAGTGCCCGATGAAATGTTTTATGAAGCAATTGTAAAAGCAATCAAACTTAATTTAGGTTTTGTGCCACCATACGGAACAGGGGCATCGCTTTATATTAGACCGTTGTTAATTGGTACGGGAGCAGAAGTAGGAGTAAAACCTGCCAGCGAATATTTATTTTTAGTATTTGTTACACCCGTAGGACCTTATTTTAAAGAAGGCTTTAATCCTGTAAGCATAGCCATTATTCGCGATAGCGATAGAGCAGCTCCTTTAGGAACCGGTACTTTTAAAGTTGGAGGAAATTATGCTGCAAGTTTACGAGGGGTTATTAAATCGAAAGAACATGGATACAGTGCACCTATGTATCTCGATGCAAAAGAAAAAAAATATATTGACGAAATAGGTGCTGCTAATTTTTTTGGCATTAAAAATAATACCTATGTAACACCACAATCTACATCAATATTAGCTTCCATTACAAATAAAAGCCTTATGCAATTAGCTCGCGATATGGGATTGAACGTAGAACAACGCCCACTTCCTATTGACGAACTTGAAACTTTCGAAGAAGTAGGAGCATGCGGTACAGCTGCCATTATTAGCCCCATTGGTTTGATCGTTGACATAGAAACGGGCAAAGAATATCGTTATTGTAAAGATGGCAAACCAGGCCCTATTTCTACAAAATTGTACCAAACAATATTAGGCATTCAATTTGGAGATATAGACGACCCTTATCAATGGGTTGAAATTATTAATTAATGCAATCGTACAATATTTTTCAATTTTCAAAGTTTTTTTCGATAAAAACTATCATGAAGCATTTGTTAAGATTAATCGTGTTATTTTATGGAATCCCATTATTTGCACAAATTCAGATTGGAACATGGCGAACTCATTTATCGTACAATCAAGCAATAGAAATAGCCATAACTAAAGATAAAATATATGCTTTAACTACCGGCGGGTTGTTTGAATTCAACAAAACCGATAATTCGGTTCGCAAATTGGATAAAGTTTATGGTTTATCGGATGTAACCATACAATGCATTCAGTTTATACCCGAAAAAAAATCGTTAGTAATTGGTTATGATAATGGAAATATTGATATTATTAAACAAGACAGAATAATAAATATTTCAGACATAAAAAATAAACAAATGATAGGAAACAAAGCCATTAATTGTATTAAATATTATCAAGGTCAGGTGTATTTGGGGTGTGGCTTTGGAATAGTTGTGATAGATATAGATAAGTACGAGGTAAAAGAAACCTATATGATAGGTCCTAATGCAACAAATGTCGATGTGCAGAGCATTACTTTCGATAATCAACGAATATATGCGGCAACAACAAAAGGAATATATTCATCTTCATATGTGGGTGTGAACTTAGCAAATTATCAAAATTGGATTTTAGACCAAAGTATTCCTAATTACGACAAGCATTTCAGATATATAGAATATTTCAATCAAAAATTATTTGCCGTATATAAATCCCTTACATGGGGAAACGATAAATTATACATTTTTGAAAACAATCAATGGAATGCATTTGCAGATACTGCTTTAAAAAATATTCGATCGATGCACGTAACCAACAATAAGCTAATAATATGCGATCAAAGTATAATAAGAGTAATGGAGGCGGGTATGGATTCCTTTGCTACATGGTATTTTCAAGATTTGTATCCTAATTATGCTGCGATAGATGAATACGGCGATTTTTGGATTGGTGATACATACGGTGGAATGGTATGGAAAAAGAAAAATTCGGCAAATGGTCAGTATATATGGATAAAACCCAACGGACCATTATTTAATGATGTAATGCGAATAGATTGCGCGAGCAATAATGTATGGGCAACTGCGGGAGGGCTTACCGGAACACTCAATAACCAATGGAAGGGTGCGGCGATGTATCATTTTAAAGATCAAGAATGGAAGTTTTTGTATCAATATTCTGTACCACAGCTTCAGTCAGTTTACGATGTGTGTTTTGTAAAAATCAATCCACAAAATCCCCGCGAGGTGTATTTTGGTTCGTATGGTTCTGGCTTAATTAAAGTGATAGACAACCATATTGATACTATTTTTAATCAAAATAATAGCCCTTTAGAGACAATAATACCCAATCAGCCGTATGTTCGTATTACAGGATTAGATTTCGATACAGACGGTAACTTGTGGATTATGCTTTCGGAAGTTACCAATAATTTAGCTGTTTTGAAAAAAGATGGAACATGGCAAACTTTTGCCTTATCGGTACCGATGGGAGGGAAAAAAATATCGGGAAATATATTGTGCACGACCAAAGGTGTAAAGTGGATTATTTTACCCAAAGGAAATGGCTTGTTTGCATTTTCAGAAAATGGAACTCTGCAAAATACAACCGACGATAAATATAAAAAAGTATCTGTCGTAAGTTCAGAAGGCGAAGAAATATCGAACGATGTATTTTGTATAAAAGAAGATAAAGACGGCTTATTGTGGGTTGGTACTGCCAAAGGTTTAGTTTACTACTATAATCAAGAAAGCGTATTCGACAATGCCAACTTTTATGCTCAACGAATAAAGTTGCCTAATGAAATCGAAGGTCAGGCAAATTATTTATTTGAATCGGAAGTTATAACCGCCTTAGCTATTGATGGAGCAAATCGAAAGTGGATAGGAACATTATCGGGAGGGGTATTTCTTATGTCGGAAGATTGTACTAAAGAACTACTTCATTTTACAACCGAAAATAGTCCGTTGTTGTCGAATACTATCAGCGATATTGCCATAGATCCTGCTAGTGGCGAAGTATTTTTTGCTACAGAAAAGGGTATTTGTTCGTATCGTAGTACAGCCACAGAAGGTAAAGAATTTCATTATCAAGTAGAAGTTTTTCCTAATCCGGTTAAATCTGATTACTTTGGAATTATTGCTATACGGGGTTTAGTGGAAAATGCTTTTGTGAAAATTACAGATGTTGCGGGCAACTTGGTTTACGAAACTCAGGCACATGGCGGACAAGCGGTATGGAATGGAAAAACATACTCGGGCAAAAGAGTTCAAACAGGTGTTTATTTTGTATTTTCGACTAATGAAAACGGAAGTGAAACTTTTGTGGCAAAAATATTAGTTGTTAACTAAAAATATAATCTAAATCTCTTTTGAAGAAAAAGGCTTAATTCTAAATAACATATTCATTTTTGACTAATTTATGAAATTCTATCTTTACATTCGTAGCAGAAATGATGAGGCTAACAAGAAATTTATACTTCTGCATGAATGTCGAAGACACACTGTAACACTGGCATCCTGCCAGTGAAGAATCACTACTCCGACAAAGATGTCGGAGATACATTGTATTCAGAATCTTTCCAAATAGACATTTGCAGAACTCAATGATTTTTGAAGAAATTGATCCTTAATTTTATACTACTCAACAACTTTAATTAAGATACTAATTGTTGTAGCAGAGGTTGATTTTCTGTAAATATAAATAGTATTTTAGAATATAGCCAAAAAAAACAATGACATTTGCCAGGTATATGAAAAATAATGCTTAAAAAGTAAACTGCTTTATAGAGTTACTTATAGTATCTTTAAATGCATCCATTTCACTAATTTCAAAAAATATTGCTTTTGCGTTTTTACAATTGGTGATTTGCTTAATATAAACAAATGGCTTCTGATGGTTAATAAATTGTAAATATATTGATTTTTCTAATTGATAATTGAGTTTATAAATTTCTTTGTATTTATCTGCAATATCTTTAATCTTTTCAAAATCGGTTGAATATTTATATAAAATTAAAATTGAATGAGAATTAGATAAAAGATTATATTTAGAATAGTACCATGTAAAAAAATCCTTAATACATGTTGGGCATTCATTTATTGAAACGATAATTAGGTTTTCTTTTATTGAAGAATTATTTTTTTGTTGAAGATATTTTTTCAACGGGCATATCAACAAAGTATCGTTAGTACGAAGTTCTTTTTTAGAAATACCACACACTTCGTTAACTTTTATTTCTAAACTTTTTCTTACTGAATCAAGAGAATAATAATAATCCGTTGCTGACATATTTAATACAGAAAAATTGCCAATTTTAATGTTGAGTAAATTATTAAAAACATAGCAGGAGATATTAGATGTATCATTAAGTTTTTTTGTGAATATTTTCTGTAAAAAGCTTTCTCTATTTTTAAAATATTCAGCTATTTGCTCGCCAACACAATTAAAATTTTCATCAAATAAAGAAATTAAAGAAATAGAAGAACCATAAATTTTTTCATCGGGCGTTAAATTTCGAATAACATAATCTTTTCGATTTAATGTAATAACGTTAATATCAAAAAAATCAGAATCAAAATAAAAATTATGTTTAGCAACATCTTCTTGATTGTCTTTGAAATGTAAATCAGTAATAATAGAGGTAGTTTTTATGGTTTTTAGATGATGATTATCAATTTGAGATAAATAAGGTGTAGAACTATAGGCAATAAATAGCTTATTTTTAAAAGAAAATAAAGAGTTGTAGAAATATAATTCGTTGTTATTGTCTTTTATAAAAGGGTACCAAACAGGAAGGTATTGAATTTTTTTATTTACCAAATCGTAATATCCAACTAATGGAAATGGTTTCGATGGATTTTTATATGTTTTTAAACTAAAAAATAGAAAGTTTTGGTTTAGATTATCAAATTCTAATGAGTTTACAGAAGTATAACCATTGTAAATATCTTCAAACAGTATACAGCTATCAATTATTGAAAATTTCGACAAGTCGTAGGTATATAGATAAGAACGATTTATGTAATAATTATTGACTAACACATATAAATAGTTGCCACGAATTATTAAATCTTTAATACTTAGTTTTTTTGAAAAATCTATTTTATTCAATAATTTTCTTTGCTTTAGATGGTAAATGTATAAATGTGGGTCATTTTTCCCTGAAGAAAAATTTATAACACACAAACTATCATTTGCATCAAAATGAGCAACATGAGTATTTGAATTTAATTGTACAGTTTCGGGAACTGTAAATATCAATGAATCGTAGGTTATGAATTGATTTAGATGAATTATTTTTTTTTCTGAATCATAATAATTGCACGACAACAATAAACATGTAATAATAAAGCTAAAAATAATTGCTCTCATTTTTAATCATTTTAAACGTAATGAGTAGAATGTTTCTACTCATTACAAAGTAAATAATTTTTATTTCCTTTCGTCAGCACCTTTTCTAACATATACTATTCCATTTTCATTATCAATAAGACATTCATCACCTGATCCTTCACATCTAAAAAATCCGTTAACTACAATATAATTATTTTTTAAGTCTTCTAATCTAGGTCGTTGGTTACTTTTTGTAAATTCTTTGATAAAGAAAAATTTCTGACCATTCATAGGATTTTCAAATAAATCGCCAATTTTACCATTATAATAAACATCTTTCTTTAATAAATTAAGGCTTTTTTCTTCTTTGTTGCATGCTGTAAATATCAAAAATGTTGCTAAAATTACAAAAAATAATTGTTTTTAGAACGAAAAACTATTTTTGAGTTTCTAATTGATAATATTCCAATAGTTTAAATATAATGGATTCTAGTTTATCGGGTAAACTAATGGTATCGTAAATAATTTTATTATTACGTACCAATATTAGTCGTGGATTGTATGAAGAAAATGGATGTATTTTATTGTATAAATATGTGGTATCGAAAAGAATTTTATTTTGAGATATTCCTGATAAAAGTATGCTATACTTTGATTTAATTTTTTGTATGGTTTCATTTTCTTCTGTAAGTAACAAATAGAAGTTTTTGGATGATGAAAACAGTGACTTTTTGTTAATAGATAAGGTTTGTTTAATATATTCGTTGCAACTATAACAGCCATATTTGTGAAGCACAATTAGTGCAAATGATGTGTCGGTAATATGATGAAATTTTCTAAAATAATTTAAAATATGGTTGTTCGAAACTTTTTCATGCTTCTTTTTTCCAATAATCTGACAAGTTTCTTGTTCTTGTTTTTCTTTTATAGTTTTATATTGTTCTAATTTTTTTTGTAAATGTGAAAATGGTTTCAATTTAAATACAAGTTTAGCTTTGTATAGGATTAAGTTATTATTATTAAATTCCACGAGGTTGTAATATTGAAAGTAGTGTGGGTTGACCATATATGGTTTTTCGAAAACATCTTCGCCTAAATAATTAAAGTTTGTGTCGTAAAAAATGTAATGAAGTTTATTAGAATATTTATCTGAAAGGACAGAATATCTTATAAACATTTTGTTTTCTTTAGAGTATAATAAATCCCAAAATTTGGGCATGGTGTCTATTTTTTGGCATGGCGAAGTGCAAGGCTTTATGGTATCAATAATGTTGGAGTGTAATTTTTTAAGATATGTTTTGTTGTTTTTTAAGTTCCATAAGTATATGTAATTGGTATATGAAAAACTTACAATTAAAAAATCGCGGTATCGAGTAAAAAATATAAATTTGTAATTGCTTGGGTAATAAATTCTTCTTTTCCCATCTAGGTATGGATATGTAATAGATTTATTTATGTAAAATTTACGATTCTTTGTATTAAAATAACCAACAATAGGATAATTCGTCATGTTGTTATTATTTATTATGGATGTATCTAGATCATTTTTGTTTATCAATGTAAAAAAGAGTTTTCCATTAAAGTTAAAAGCTGTATCGGTGTCGAAAAATACTGTTTGAATAATTCCATATTTATGTTGTAATGGTTCGAAAAGGTCGTATTGGTTAATAATTTTTTGTTGATGATTGGTTAATATTAGTTGACCATTTTTTTGGGTAGGATAAAGAATATCGCAAAATATCCATAACGAATCTTTATTGGTAAAATGAAAAGAATTGATATAATAATTAGGAAAAAGTATGGTGTCGGTAGTAGTATTTTTTATGTTATAAGATATAATTTTATTATTATCAGGATATAAAGTATAAAATACAAAACCGTTTTTATTTTGCTCGAATAATGGATTTATTCCATCGTAATGAATTGAAAGTGTTTCTTTAACCAAAAAAGTATCGATCGATAAAATATTTTTTTCTGCATTGTTGTTGCAGGAAATCATAAAACCTATTAGAATGATGAAAATATTAAAAAAAACGAATGGTGTTTTCATATTCAAAAGTTTTAATATTTAAAAGAAAGGAGCAAAAATAAGCCCCTTTCGTTAATTTTCAAAATAGTATTATAAAGGTCTTGGACTGGTACCTTCTTTTAGAATTATATATCTTTCTTTATTGATTATCACAATTGCACAATTTTTAACTTGACTATTTATACAATAAGCTCTTCCAAATGGATCAATAACATATTCTTTATCAAAAACTACTGTTTTAGTTTGGTTGGCAGAAACGTAATAGACAACTTGGTTGGTTAGAGTATTTATATACTCATCGCATAATATTCCATTAATATTTACATTACTTTTACTTAGAATCCAAAGTGATGTTTTGGTTGATTGTTGTTTTGTTCTTTCAATTTCATCTTTTTTACACGCCGTAAACATAATACTTCCGGCCAAAATTAACAAAAATACTTTTTTCATAGACTTCATTTTTTTGTTAAACAATTTTTTTCTGTGAATATTCGCATGCAACCGGTTGTGTTGAATATTCGAACTCAAAAGTCGAGAAAAATACGAAAACTATGAATTTTGTCAGGTTTTGCAAATTTACCAGAAAAGTAAATACAGTTTATTAATGTGTTTTAAGCAATTGTGGTAATTTCATTTCGTCGCCCCATTTGAGGTAAACGATGGAGTCGACTTTTTGTTGCGATGTAAACACG
>JAOADU010000034.1 GCA_026417155.1 Bacteroidales bacterium
AACAGATGTTCCATTATCAAATATCTGACTACATGATGCAGTGGTAGCATTTTGTCGTTTAAGAACATAATTATCTGTGGCACAACCCATAGAAATGCCGCTACTGGTAGCAGCGATGGTAACATCAATTTCGTCATTGGCAGCATCGTCAGCTACAGTAAGAGTAACGTTGGCTCCTTGAATAAGATTTAACCGATTTCTTGTTCCGACGTCTGTTCCGCTATTGGCAACACGAATATCTCTTTTGTGTTGATGATCTGCTCTGGCAGCTGTATTGGCAGTTCCGTTGTTATTGGCATTAGCCAATCCACTGATGTTTCCGTAAGCAACAGACCAGTCGGATACAGCAATTCCTCCGTTGTAGGTAGAGCCTGTCAATCCTGTGCCGGGGCTTAAATTAGCGTGCGTATGACTGGTAGGTGCAGCTCCGATGTCGCTTGCAGTAAGTGCTCTATTGCTAGCCGCGGTAAGTCGTCCTTGTGCGTCGACGGTAATGTTGGGGACATTGGCTCCTGTGTTGCCGTATGTTCCAGCCGTTACGCCGGTATTTGTTAATGAAACCGTAGCAGCTGAACTTCCATTGTACGAAAAAGCAGAAATGCCTGTTCCGTTCGAAAGTGTTGCATGTGCATGTGATGATGAAGCAGCTCCGATGGTATTGTATGAAATAGTGAGAGGCGAAGAAGTGTTATAGACAGCACCGCTGGCAGCACCTGTTCCTGAATTATCGAAAGTAAGATTAGCATGAGAATGATTAGCAAGTCCAAGCATAACCCATTGGCTTCCATTCCAGTAGTAATAGCCTGCAGGTGATAATCCTCCGGTTCCCAAGTTATACACGAGCAGTGAAGTTGCTGGCGAAGGAATAGTTGAATTGTCGGTAGCACTGGTTAAGGCAACTCGAGGTATAAGTACGCCTCGATTAGTAAAACTAACATCCAAGCCTGCACTAGCATCAGGGCTAGCTCCCGATGTGTTTACAGCAATTTGTGTCCAAGAATAGAAGGGCACAAGTAAAACAAAGTACAAAATAAATTGCTTAATAGTTTTCATGGCTTATCTTAAATTTATTAATTAAATTTTCTTTTTTTTGAATTAATGAATCTTTTAATCGTTTTCCGTTTTGTCTGTAAATCCAAAGTTTTGTAGAAATCACAGTATCACCCTTTTCAACATAAAAATTGTAATCGCCTTGTGATTTTGCAATTTCAAGAAAATCCTTTGCGTAATAAGGCTTATTTATTTTAACTGTGTCGAAGGAGCATGTATTAATTTGTTTAGGTGAAATGTTGATATTATGTTGTGCACAAACAGATATAGCACTGCCTAATACAACAAATAATATGCAAAATAGTTTCAATGTTTTGAACATATGTTAAAAATTATTCAAATACAGTTAGAACAGCGTGATCTCCAACTAATGCGGTCGATGGATCGATTTGCACTCTCCAAGGACTAGTGGCCCATAAGACACTTGGGCGCCACTCTAACGTAATGGTAACAGGGACACCTGGAGTAACATTTACAGGAATACCAGCAAATGATACTGATCCGCTAGTAACAATATAACTTCCTCCTCCATAATCATAATCAGTAATTACTGAAGCATTTTTTGCTTGTTCTACCCCGTTGGCAGTAATTCGACCAATAATAATCGCTTGACCAAATTGTGCATTACCGGAATTGTCAGTTAAACGAGCTCCAAACGATGCAAAAACATAAATAGTATTGCTTTGAGGAGTTACATTTAGAGTTAACAGAGTTGTCCATGCTGACTGGTTTGTATTGGTTGCTAAAGTAGAAAGCTTAACACTTGAGATATTATCGCCGATAAATGGCAAACTTGAGGTTGATTGCCATGTGGGAGTGTTATTTGCTCCTTGAGAAGTTAATATTTGACCAGCATTTCCAAAACCATAAGTTGCAGTAATTAGTTTCCAGTTTTCTGAAGGATTATTATTAGTTTTCCTAAACCAAAGAAATTGATCAAAAAAACTACCTGCTATTTGCATAGCATAATTATTGGAGTTATTGCTATGACGGCAGTCTATTAAATGCCACCAACTCGATGCTCCTGATGGAAAATTAGTAGGGTTAGATGTTTCGAAAAACCCACTTTGTGCTCCGGCATTTCCTTGTAAACCGGCATTATCACGAGTTTCAGTTCTTACGTTAGCATTTCCAAAAGCAAAAGTTCCTTGTGCTAAATCTAAGCGATATGCGGGAGTCGTTGTTCCGATTCCTACATTTCCAGCATTGTTCATAAACATAGTAACCGAAGAAGAATTATTTCGTATGTAAAAACCATTAGATCCATAATTCAAATACATAGCATTATCGCTCCAGCGTGGCCATAAGTATGGCTCGTAACTTCCAGAAGCATTTTTTGCTACAAACGTAGCTGTATTTTCCACGCCGAATACAGTGCTTGTACCACCTAATGTTAATTGATAAGTTGGTGTAGCTGTTCCAATACCTAATCGAAAGTTAACATTGTCCCAAAATAAGTTAGCATTGCTACTTAATGTATTTGATGTATTCCAAAAGGCTACTTGAGTTGGTGTTCCACTTCCTCCGATTGCACCGATGGTGTTGTATGATATGGTAAGAGAAGATGAGCCGTTGTACGAAGATCCACTGGGTGACCCTGTGCCGGAGTTGTTGAAAGTTAAATTGGCATGCGTGTGATTGGCTAAACCAAGCATAACCCACTGGCTTCCATTCCAGTAGTAATAGCCTGCAGGTGATAATCCTCCGGTTCCCAAGTTATACACGAGCAGTGAAGTTGCTGGCGAAGGAATAGTTGAATTGTCGGTAGCACTGGTTAAAGCAATGCGAGGTATAAGTACGCCACGATTAGTAAAACTTACATCGAGTCCAGCACTTGGGTCGGGATTGGTACCACTGATGTTAATAGAAATTTGCGCAAAATTTATATTGTTGAATGTATATAAAAATGCAATGAATAAACAAAAACGCTTCATATTTATAAGTTTATTTGCAAAAATAAAAAAAAAGAAATCATTTACAAAAAAAAGTTAAAAAAATACGAACAAAAAATGAGTCATAAGCATATAAATTCTGCAATGCAATAATTTTACTATCTTTGTGATACGTCAGACGGTTAAGTTTATGAGTATATCATTTCAGGAAAAAGAAGCATTAGATAAGACTTTTGAGGATTTATTAAATGTGTGTCATCGGTGTAAAAATGAAGAAGACAGACAAAAAATTCGCAAAGCTTACGAAATAGCATTTAAGGCTCACGAAAACATGCGTCGCAAGAGTGGTGAGCCTTATTTATATCATCCTTTAGCTGTTGCTCGTATTGCTGCCGAAGAAATTGGATTGGGGGCAACATCTGTAATATGTGCATTATTACATGATGTAGTAGAAGATTCTGATTATACTTTGGAAGAAATTCGTCAAATGTTTGGCGAAAAAGTTGCCAATATAATAGATGGATTAACAAAAATATCGAATGTATTTGATCAAGGAACACAATCCATTCAAGCTGAGAATTTTAGAAAAATGTTACTGACTCTATCGGACGATGTAAGAGTAATTTTATTAAAGTTGGCCGATAGATTGCATAATATGCGCACGCTAGATGCTGTTCCGGAATATAAAAAGATGAAAGTTGTTGCAGAAACTTTATACTTATATGCTCCGTTGGCTCATCGTTTGGGATTATATAAAATTAAAACAGAACTTGAAGATTTATCATTAAAACACCAACATCCAGTTGTTTACAATGAAATTTTACGAAAACTGGAGGCATCGGAAGAAGAGCGACAAATATATATTAAACAATTTTGCGAGCCAATAGAGGCTCAACTACAGGCTCATGGTATAAAGTATCAAATATCGGGGCGACCTAAATCGGTATATTCTATTTGGAATAAAATGCAAACCAAAGGAATACCATTTGAGGAGGTATATGATATTTTTGCGATTCGGATAATATTTGATCCTACGGCAGGAATGTCGGAGAAAGCTCAGTGTTGGGCAATTTATTCGATAGTAACAGATATTTATAAGCCTAAACCCGATAGATTGAGAGATTGGATTAGTACGCCTAAAGCTAACGGCTATGAAGCTTTACATACTACAGTAATGGGGCATCAAGGTCGTTGGGTAGAAGTACAAATCCGCTCGCGAAGGATGGACGAAATAGCAGAGCTAGGTTATGCTGCACACTGGAAATATAAAGATGGCGGTGAAGAATCTGAACTCGATAAGTGGATTAAGAAAATTCGTGAAATGCTCGAAAACAATGCCGAAGATGCATTGGAATTTATTGACGAGTTTAAGATGAATTTATTTTCGTCAGAAATTTTTGTATTTACCCCCAAAGGACTTTTAAAACGATTACCCAAAGGCAGTACTGCGTTAGATTTTGCTTATGATATCCATTCAGAAATAGGCAATCATGCTATAGGAGCAAAAGTAAATTTCAAACTTGTTCCGTTAAACCATGTATTAAACAGCGGCGATCAGGTTGAAATTTTAACCAGTGAAATTCAATCACCGCAAAAAGAATGGCTAGATTTTGTTATTACTGCAAAAGCAAAATCAAAAATTAGAGAACATTTTAAAAATGAGCGAAGAAATTATATTGTCAAAGGGAAAGGATTGTTGGAAGAAAAATTCAAGGAATGGAATATTCCGTTAAATAGCAAAACTTTAAAGCAGTTGTTGGTGGAATATAGAGTTAATACTAAAGATGATTTGTATTATAAAATGGGTGCTGAGGAGCCCGATTGGAACCGCATTAAAAAGATAGTTCAGCATAGAAGTCGGAACAAGTTTATTCGTTACTGGAGAATTCAAATTTCTAAAACTACATCAAAACTTCCATTTATACGCTCTGCCGAAAGCAATAGAAACGATCAATTTGAAAAAGCAGTGCCGATTGATAGAAAAAAAACATTGGTTCTTGGAGAAGATACCGATTTGCATAGCTATAGTATTGCTCAATGTTGCAAGCCTATTCCTGGTGATCCTGTGATAGGATATTTAGTTGCACCTTCAAAAGTCGTAATTCATAAAAAAGAATGCGAGCAAGCCATACGATATATGGCAAATTTTGGCGATAGAATAGTTACATTAGAATGGGTATCTAAAAAAATTCTTTCATATATCGTACGAATAAAAATTACGGGTGTGGATAATATTGGTGTTGTTCATAATATAACAAATTTGTTGTCGAATGAGATGGAAATTAATATGAAATCAATTTTATTTGATGCTAGTCATGGTATTTTTACGGGGATTATTGACTTATACATACACGATGCGTACGATTTGTCGGAACTAATCAATAAAATTAAGCGATTGAAGGGCGTACATTCTGTAAAACGTATAGAAATACCAGAAAACGATACCGTATTTCAAGATGCTTTGCAAAATATTTAATTTTCTTCGTTTTTACGTGCAAATAGTATTTTCCAATAGTTTTTTATAAGTTCGCCCCAGTTATCAAATTCTTCACGATAAAAAATACCTACCCCTTGAGTATAAGGCGATGTATCTTTTAATATGTTAGTATTTGTTCTATTAAAGCCTTTGGCTCGTAACTTTCCCGATTTACTTAGTTTTGCTTCTATATCAAAATCGCCTATGAGCATCGACGATTCGTTTTGTGTACTATTCGAAACGCCTAAATTTGTGTTAATGGTAACACGATCGTTTAGTATTTGAGTGTTTAAAGCTAGTTCGAGCTCTTCGTTTGTAATAACGTCGCCGGGGCGATAATTTACACCCAAATTAACTGTCTTGGAAATTTGAGAAAGCCAATGATTGAGTTGGTTTGTTAATAATTCTGATGAGTTTACACCGATAGCATTGGGACTGCTATATTCGACAGATTTTACACCACTTTTGTAGCTTTCTGGGGTAACAAAGCGATTGAGTACCAATAAAGAAATAACTTGCTTATTAATTTCTTCTTCCGAAAGGGAAGTCAAGACTCCTTCTACTCTGCTATCTGAATTAGGAATGACAATGTTAAACTGTAGTGAAGGATTCAGTAAATTATTTTTCATAGAAAGTTCGCACGATACTGGAACCCTGTTTTTATACGTAGAGTCGAGCATAAGTTCGTATAAGCTAGTACGTAATTTATATGAAGCTTTTATGTCTAGGTTAGCCGATAACGGGTCGCCATTAAAAGAAACGGTAGAACCCGGTTCAACTTCAAATTTTTTGTTAATAACATTTTGCAGTGTAAACAAATAATCGCCTTGCGCAATTATGTAATTGCCAAAGATAAGAAAGTCGCCGTTTGGTTTAAGTTCTAATCGTAAATTACCGCTACCTTGCGATTTGATAATATCGCCAACTTTAGAATCGAAAATAAGCTGAACATTGGCTTCGGGTGTTGCTTGAATGTTGAAATTTAAACTTAATCCTGATGATTGAGAAACATTGCTTTTGGTGAAATTTGAAGCTGTTGGAATGGTTTTATTAATAATTTTTATAAAATCGTTTTGCGTAATTTCTGATGCACTTTCAAGGTTCAAATTAAATTTTGTTCCTTTTTCGGTTTGAACATTAGCATTAATGTCTATTTGGTTAAACGTGCCTTTAATATTAACTAACCCCGACGCATATACCGATCCATAGAAAAAGCTGGTATCGCTATATTTCGTATTCATGAAAAGAAATCTGTTGCTGTTTAAATTAAGGTCTATGAAAAAATTTGTAAAATTTTGATGTGTTATTTTGCCGCTAATTCTAGCTTTATTAACTTCTTCGTCGTAGATGTCTATGCCATCAATAAGAAAAGCATCTTTTTGTACATTAACTTCACCAGTAAAATTGTAACGAGTGTTTAAAAAGGGGATAAAAAAGGCAGTTTTGGTGAGTTCGAGTTTGCCGCCAACAATGGGGTTTTTGGTAGTTCCTTTAATGGTTAGTGTGCCCGAAGCAATTCCTTTGATATCTTTTGCAAAAGATTGTATAAATGGTTCGAGTACATGAAGTCGCCATTTGTCGAGTTTTACAGTTGCATCAATGTGTTGTGTTTTATCGAAAGTTCCCGCAATATCTAATGTATGAATATTGCCTCTGTATGCATTGGCTCTGTATTGTAATAGTTGATTTTCATCGTTCCATTCGGCTACTAGTTTTAAATCGCCCAAATCTTCATTATTTACCTGTAGTTTTTGTATGAATATATCAGTTAAAAATATTGGTTTTTCAAGGGCTCTGATTATTGATATAGTTCCGTTGAGTTTACCACTAAGCATTATTGATTGATTCGATAAAAATGGATTGAGTGTTGCCATTTGAAATTCGCTAACGTCTATTTTTAATGTGTCGGAAACATTTTTGCCTAGATTGCCATTTAACATGAAGTATTGCTCACCTTCGTTAATTATGGTTTGTTGTATTTGCACAATACTATCGCTTAGTGTTATAATTCCATCATTAACATACCAATGTGCTTGATTAATAAATATTCTAGAAGGGTTGAAAGTGAATGTAACATGTTTATTTGCTAATGTTAATATGGCCGAAATATCTGCATCGCCAAATAAGCTATCGTTGTTGTTCCATGAAATATATAGCTCATTTTTGTCATTATCGCTTATGATTTTAGTTTGAATATTCTTTAAAATTAAATTATTGTTTAAAGAATAATTTTGAATGTTAATATTAGTTTCGAGAAAATTATTGTTATTTTTTATGATAGCTTCTGCATGCATAAACTTCATTTGTTGAAATAAAATGGAATCGCTACTAATTTTTGCCCAAATATTGTCGGGATAAGTAAATTTAACAGACATTGCCGTATTGTTCGAAATAAATAATGTTGGAAAGAGTTCATCTAAAAATTTCGATTGCTTATGGAATGTAATATTTAGCTGAGCATGAAAATTTGGATCAAATACATATTTCTTTGGGATATTGGTTATACTGACAGATGGCAAATACTGATGTATGATGGATTGAAGAGAATATATAATATTTTGATACTGAAAATTACCCTTTAGTTCGGCTTTAAGAATGTCAGACTGTATGATAAGTTCTTTTTGTCCGTTGTTTTTGACAGCTTGTAAATGAATAAAAGGAAATTGATATGTGGTAAAATGTTCGTATTGTATTTGATAAAGGTCTAAGTTACCTTGCAATTCATCGAACGTAGTTCCTTGAATTTTAGCATCTAATAAGAATGATACCGTAATGTTCGAATCGGGATGGATGAGGTTTATTTTATTGAGTCGAGCTTTTTTAATATCGGCCATGAAATTGAATACAGGAATATTTTGCGAATAATCAATTTTTCCAAGAAAATCAAGTTTAATGTTTGGATCATTAAGTTGAAGGTTGCCATCGAAAAGTTTTTCTGTAAATGCACCATCAATGATGATGTTTTTATACGTGTATTGATTAAAATCAACAGTGTGAATTGTACCTTTGGCATTGCCCTTTATGCGATTTTCAATAAATTCTGCATTTGTATTTATTTCGAGGCTGACGTTTTGAAGTAACGGATATTGGTTCAACATCTTACCTATAGCAAAATTGTATAGTGCCAGATAGCCATTAAGCATGGTTTTTTTTCTGACGGTATCGTATTTAAGCGATATATCCGATTTAAAATTGCCAAAGTTTGTATAACACTTACCAAAAACCACAAAATCGTTTATAAATCCTGAAAGCTCACCTTTATATAAAATTTTTCCTAAATGTATTATTTGTTCGGGAAGGTGAAGATTGCCTGTAGGAAGCGTAATATTATTGTAAATGGCCGGATTTGTTTCGAGGTGGCTTAATCGTAACGAAAGGTAAGGATTGTTCGAAACGATTAATCCTTCGATGTCGTAATTGCCTTTAATAAATGTTTGTTCTGCATGTTTGATGATAAATTCTCTAACTTTTAACGAACTTATCGGACCTTTTACTCTTCCAGAAAAATAAATATGCTGGTTTATGGGTTTCAGAAATTTTGAGAAGTATGCTAAGTCGTTGCTATGAAGTTTCGAAGCTTTAAATATCACATCAAAACGAACATTTTCAACAAAATTGTCAAAATCGTTGAGTGTGGATACTTTTAAATGAAAATGTTGTGTTTGTAATAAACTTTGTGGTGTGTGAATAATTAATTGATTTAAGTATAATCCGTGAGAATTAAATTTGCCTCTGGCCGATAAATGATTAATCTTAAAGCCCGAACTTTCTTTTAATGCTAAATGGTTAATATTAAATCCAATGGAATCGCCAAAAAAGCGAATGGAATCGAGTTGAATGTTTGCTTTATGGATATTTATGTGGTTGAAATCTATTTCATCGTTGTTTGAATATGGTAATTGAATGTGATGATACTGAAAATTCGCTAATATAATTCGTATTTTTTGTGCAAAAATTGTAAATGTACCGCTATCTGTTGTAGATGTTGTATCGCTAATGGCATCTAATATAAATTGAAAATTTGACAAGCTATCATTGAATTGTTTAATTTTTATTGTAGGTTGATTCAGATTAAGTTCTTTTATGGCTATTTGTTTTTTACTGAGAGAAAAATTGTCTATATCTATATTCAGGCGTCGAATAAAAAGTAACGTGTCGCCCATTTGATCTTCGATATAAATGTTATGAAAAATAAATGTTTTAAAAAATGAAAAATCTACACTTCCTATTTTAATGTTAGTTTTGAGCTTTTCAGATAGCTTATTTGCAATAATATGGGTAATAAAAGTTTGTACGGGTGGACTTTTAAAAATAATGAAAATGCTTAGCAATAATGAAAACAATATTGCTAAAGGATAAACAAAAATGCGTCTTTTTTTTCTAATTTTGCCCATTATTTCATGCAAAGTTAAACATTTTGAGCCAAAAAGTTATTATTTTAGGAATTGAGTCTTCGTGCGATGATACTTCGGTAGCAATTTCTGCTAATTGTATGCTCTTGAGCAATGTTGTTGCCAATCAAGAAGTACATAAACAATATGGAGGAGTTGTACCAGAGTTAGCATCTCGTTCGCATCAAATAAATATTATTCCTGTGTTATCGCAAGCTATAAAAGAGGCGGGAGTATGTGTTACCGATATTCAAGCAGTAGCATTTACAAACGGACCAGGACTATTAGGATCGCTTATGGTAGGAGCTTCCTTTGCCAAAGGCATATCATTAGCACTAAACATACCTTTAATAGAAATTAATCATTTGCAGGGACATATTCTTTCTCATTTTATTCAAGAATCTAATGAAGAATACGATATTCCCGAGTTTCCTCATTTATCACTAGTAATTTCGGGAGGTCATACACAAATTATTCAAGTTAACGATCCATACAATTTTCAAATTTTAGGAACAACTATAGACGATGCTGCAGGTGAGGCTTTTGATAAAGCAGCAAAGTTATTGGGCTTTGGTTATCCGGGCGGACCAATTATAGATCAATGGGCGTCAAAAGGCGATCCCTATAAATTTCATTTTCCCAAACCAGTTGTTTCGGGAATTAATTTCAGTTTTAGCGGACTCAAAACATCATTGTTGTATTTTTTGAAAGATCAGTTAAATAAGGATAAAGATTTTATTATCAACAATTTAGCTGATATTTGTGCATCGTATCAACGAACCATTGTCGAAATTTTGATTGAGAAAATAATAAAAGCTACAGAACAAACAAAAATTAAAACAATTACCTTGTGTGGAGGAGTTTCTGCAAATTCTGAAGTTAGAAAACAATTTGCAAAGTTGTCTGAATCGGGAATAAAAGTATTTTTACCTAAAATAAAATTTACTACCGATAACGCAGCTATGATAGCCATTGCTGGTTATTTCAAATATCTTAACAAACAATTTTCAGCGTTAGATGTTAATCCCTATGCCAAAATAAAAATTTAATTTTTTTTCTTTTTAAGAAATATTTATTATTTTTGTAAGGTGTAATACAAAATGATTATGTTATGAAAAAATTTACGTTTTTATTAGTAACAGTTTTGTTCGTGAGTGCATTAAATGCACAAGTTATTAATGGCGAATTAAAGACGAGTACAAGTTTTAAAGGGACACCACTGATAGGTGCTACAGGTGGTTATTATGCTGAAATATCGAATGGATTTTATGCAGGAGGATATGGTGGTTTATTGTTTCGACCATCGGGTCCTGGTATGTATTTTCAAATTCCAATAATGGCCGAAGCACGTTACTATGTCAATGGTTCGTCCGATGGATTTTATCCACTAGCAAATCTAGGATTTATATATTACAATAGTAGAGTATCTAGTCAGTATGTTACAGTAAGCTTGTCGGGAACAGTTTTTACACTTGCATTGGGAGCTGGTATGAAAACTGGTGGAGTTGACTTTTCAGTACGTTACGAAGCTATGCAATATTCTTTTGGTAGTGTAGATAATTTTGGTTTTAAAATAGGATTTTGGACTGATGATGGAGGCGGAAGAGGAAAAAAGAAACGGAGAAGATAGCCAAGGTAACTATTACGAATTAAGGCTCGTTTACGAACGAGCCTTAATTTTTTTTCAAATAAATTTTGTTTACAAAATTTTTTCCTACTTTTGTAACGTTAGGGGTGCCTTAATACACGGGCTGAGATTATACCCTTTGAACCTGACCTGGGTAATGCCAGCGTAGGGAAACAAATGGTACTTTTTACGCTCGTTGTTTTAAGTACCCAAGACATAACAAGTTAAATTTTTTAAAATAAATAATTTATGGAAAAAATTGTATCATTAAGTATTGTAGAACAATACTTTACTAAGTTAAAAAATCACTTAGATTTAGATGTAGCCATTGTAGGTGCTGGTCCGTCGGGAATGGTTGCAGGTTATTATTTAGCAAAAGATGGTTTTAAAACAGCCATTTTCGAACGAAAGCTTGCACCGGGAGGTGGCATGTGGGGTGGTGCTATGATGTTTAATGAAATTGTTATTCAGAATGAAGCCGTCCCTATCTTAGATGAATTGAAAATTAATTATACACGTTATGATGAACACTGCGTAGTTGCCGATTCGGTGCATGCAACATCGGCACTTATTTATGCATCTACACAAGTTGGGTGTACTATATTTAACTGTTACTCTGTTGAAGATGTAGTTTTTAAAAGTGAAAAAGTATCGGGTATTGTTGTAAATTGGACTCCTGTTCATTTGCAACATTTACATGTAGATCCGCTTATTATTCTTGCCAAAGTCGTGTTAGATGGTACAGGACACGATTGTGAAGTAGCTAAAACAGTTGCTCGAAAAAATAATGTAAAATTATATACCGAAACAGGGAATGTCGTTGGCGAAAAATCGTTGCAAGTGGAAGAAGCTGAACGAACAACCATTGAAAATACCAAAGAAATTTATCCTGGTTTATTTGTTTCTGGAATGGCTGCAAACGGAGTAAGTGGAAGTTTTCGTATGGGACCTATTTTTGGAGGAATGCTTTTGTCAGGAAAAAAGGTTGCAGAACTTATTAAAAAGAGTTTATGAAAAACTTCGGTATATATGCGATAATAACAAAGCCCAGTATTCTGTATGAAGAAGTTGCTGAGGTTTTTGCCGAAGAAGAAATAAAATTTGTGCAATTACGTGAAAAACATTTATCAGATGCCGAATTACTAAATGTTGCACGAAAGTTGAAATCTATGTTTCATCATACATCTACCAAATTAATCGTTAATGATAGGGTAGATATTGCTTTACTTTCGGGAGCAGATGGTTTACATATTGGACAGGAGGATTTGCCAATTTACGAAGTTCGAAAAATTTTACCTGAAAATTTTATGATAGGAGTTTCGACACACAATTTAATTCAATTGAATATTGCACTTCAAAATAATCCTTCTTATGTTGGTTTTGGACCAATATTTCCAACTGTAACCAAGGCAAACCCCGATCCTGTTGTAGGAACAACATGGCTTAAAGAAGCTTTAAATATAGCAACTGTACCTGTTGTTGCTATTGGAGGAATTTTTCCTGAAAATATTGACGAAGTGTTATTAGCAGGTGCAAAAAATATATGTATGGTGAGATATTTTATGGAAGCCAAGTCAAAAGAAGAACTAAAAAAACGAATTCAGTTTGTTAAACGTAAATTAAATGAATATGACACAAATGCAGTATGCCATTAGTGGCAAAATTACCGACGAAATGTTACAAGTAGCCAAAGATGAGCAAGTATCACCCGAATGGTTATGTTACGAAATAGCTCAAGGGACTATTGTATTACCTAAAAATAAACATCATTCTTTTAAACCTAAGGCAATTGGTAAGGGTCTTAGTGTAAAAATTAATGCGAATATAGGAACATCGCCGCTACGATGTAATTTGAATGAAGAACTGGAAAAAATGAACATCGCCATTAAGTATGGTGCAGATGCTATTATGGATTTATCTACAGGTGGAAATTTACGACATATTTTAAAAACTATTGTATCGAACTCGTCTGTTATGGTTGGTACAGTTCCTATTTATTCTGTTGCAACAAAAGTTTTGAATGAAGATTTAAGTGGAATTGAGAATCTTGATTTTGAGGATGTTTTTACAGAAATAGAAGAACAAGCTAAGATTGGTGTTGACTTTATGACACTTCATTGCGGAATTACCAAGAGAAGTTTGACGTTTTTGGATAACGATAAACGAATAATGGGTGTGGTAAGTAGAGGAGGTTCTATTATACGTTCGTGGATGATGAAAAATAATGCTGAAAATCCTTTGTACGAACAATTCGATCGGGTGCTTGATATTTGCGAAACATACGACGTAACAATTAGCTTAGGAGACGGATTACGGCCGGGAGCAAATGCCGATGCTACCGATAGAGGGCAAATTGCAGAGTTGCTTGTATTGGGCGAACTAGTTGAACGTGCTCGTAAACGCGGAGTTCAAGTTATGGTAGAAGGACCGGGGCATATGCTACTCGATGAAATTGAGGCAAATGTTAAATTAATGAAGAAAGTATGCAACAATGCTCCCTTTTATGTTTTAGGACCTCTTACTACCGATATTGCTCCGGGTTACGATCATATTGTAGGAGCTATTGGAGGAGCAATTGCTGCAGTGGCTGGGGCAGATTTTTTGTGTTATGTAACTCCAGCCGAGCATTTGTCGCTACCTACTATAGATGATGTAAAAGAAGGTGTTATTGCAAGCAAAATTGCAGCACATTCGGCTAATTTAGTCAAAAATGTTGCAGGTGCCCGGCACCTGGATTATGAGATGTCGGTAGCTCGTAAAAATCTTGATTGGGAGAAGATGTTTTCTTTAGCGATAGATCCCGATAAAGCTCGACAAAAAAGAAGTATGCAAACGAACCATGTTGATTATTGCTCTATGTGTGGCAATTTGTGTGCAATTAAAATTGATAGCCAAATATGAAATATTTCTTAACTATTGCAGCGAGCGATAGTTCAGGTGGGGCTGGAATACAACAAGACATACGCATAGCAGAAAGGTTAGGGTTTCATGCGTTGAGTGTAATTACTGCCATCACTGCTCAAAATTTTCGTGCAGTAGAAAATGTTTATTCTTTAAATAGTGAAATAGTACAACGTCAGTTAGATGCTTTAATCAAACAATTTGATATATCCGTTTGCAAAATAGGTGTTTTAACTTCTGCAGAACATATTGATATCGTTGCAAAATTTTTAAAAAACCTTAATAATTCAGTTAAAATAATTGATCCTGTTTTTACTTCGAGCAGTGGATGGAATTTTTTAGATGTTTCATTATTGGAATATTATAAAAATCAATTATTACCCCTAGTCGATGTGCTAACACCAAATAAGACAGAACTTGAATTGCTTACGGCAAAAAGTGCACATGATTTAAAAGCAGCAGTTGATTTAGCAGTACAAATTCATGAAAAATATAAATGCAACATATATTTAAAAGGTGGTCATTTCGATTTGTTTTCAAATTATATTAAAGAAGCTCTTGTTACAGAAAGTCATGTTCTTTACTTTACTAAAAGACGGTATAATTTCGCATATAATCATGGTACAGGTTGTGCGTTTTCGACAGCTTTAGCATGCTATTTAGGAAGGGGTTTTGCTTTGTCCGAAGCAGTTCGAAAGGCTACGCATTTAGTAAGCAAAATGTATAAGGATATAAACAAAAAAGGCTACTTTTAAAAGCAGCCTTTTACTTCAATTTATTTAACTTTTAATAGTTTTGTTTATTTTACTTCTTCAAAATCAGCATCGGTAACTTCACTGTCATTGGAGTTATTCTGAGAAGAAGTATTGCTTGATGTATTACTCTGTGAAGAACCTGTGTTTTTATACATTTCTTCGCTAGCTTTATGGAAAATTTCGTTTAGTTCTTTCATTGCTGTATCAATGCGAGCAAGGTCTTCGGATTTATGGGCATCTTTTAATTTTTGAAGTGCTGCTTCAATTTGCGAACGTTTGTCGGCAGGAAGTTTATCGCCAAATTCTTTAAGTTGTTTTTCTGTTTGGAATATTAAGCTATCAGCAGCATTCAGTTTATCTACTTTTTCTTTAAACTTACGGTCGGCTTCGGCATTGGCTTCTGCTTCGGCTTTCATTCTTTTAATTTCTTCTTCAGTTAATCCCGAAGATGCTTCGATACGGATGCTTTGTTGTTTGCCTGTAGCTTTATCTTTAGCCGATACATTCAATATTCCATTTGCATCAATATCAAAGGTTACTTCTATTTGAGGAACTCCACGAGGAGCAGGTGGTATGCCATCGAGATGGAATCGTCCAATGGTTTTATTCTGACTTGCCATGGCTCGTTCGCCTTGTAAAACATGTATTTCAACTGAAGTTTGATTATCGGCAGCAGTGGTAAATGTTTCGGTTTTGCGTGTGGGAATAGTAGTGTTTGCTTCGATAAGTTTTGTCATTACACCACCTAACGTTTCAATACCAAGAGATAACGGTGTAACATCGAGCAATAAAACGTCTTTAACTTCGCCTGTTAGTACACCACCTTGAATAGCAGCACCAATAGCAACAACTTCGTCAGGATTTACGCCTTTTGAAGGAACTTTACCAAAGAAATCTTCAACAACTTTTTGAATGATGGGAATTCGTGTAGAACCACCCACTAATATTACTTCGTCAATGTCTTTAGGTGTTAGTCCTGCATCGGAAAGAGCTTTTTTACAAGGTTCAATGGTTTTTTGTACTAAGTCGTCGATGAGTTGTTCAAATTTAGCACGGGTTAATGTTTTCACTAAATGCTTTGGAACTCCATCAACGGGCATAATATAGGGTAAGTTTATTTCGGTAGTTGTAGAACTTGAAAGCTCTATTTTAGCTTTTTCGGCAGCTTCTTTAAGGCGTTGAAGAGCCATGGGATCTTTTCTTAAATCGACACCTTCTTCTTTTTTAAATTCTTCGGCAAGCCAATCAATGATACGTTGATCGAAATCGTCGCCACCTAAATGAGTATCGCCATTAGTGCTTTTTACTTCAAAAACGCCATCACCCAATTCTAGGATAGAAATGTCGAATGTGCCACCTCCGAGGTCGTAGACTGCAATTTTCATGTCGCGATTGCGTTTGTCGAGTCCATAAGCCAAAGCTGCAGCAGTAGGTTCGTTAATTATACGACGAACGGTAAGTCCGGCAATTTCACCTGCTTCTTTAGTTGCCTGACGTTGAGCATCGTTAAAGTAAGCAGGGACGGTAATGACGGCTTCTGTTACTTCATGTCCAAGATAATCTTCGGCTGTTTTTTTCATTTTTTGTAATATCATTGCCGATATTTCTTGAGGAGTGTATGTGCGATCGTTAATTTTAATGCGTGGTGTGTTATTGTCGCCTCGAACAACTTCGTAAGGGACACGGGCAATTTCGTTGGTAACCTCATCGTATCGGTTGCCCATGAAACGTTTAATAGAATAAATAGTTTTTTTAGGATTTGTTATCGCCTGTCGTTTTGCAGGATCGCCAACTTTGCGTTCGCCATTATCTAAAAAAGCGACAATGGAAGGTGTTGTACGTTTCCCTTCATTATTAGGTATTACAACAGGGTCGTTGCCTTCCATTACGGCAACACACGAGTTAGTTGTGCCAAGGTCTATACCAATTATTTTTCCCATAATTTTTTAATTTTTTCTTTAATTATATCAATAAAAATGCCAGCTTAAGATGAGTCAAAAAATAAGAAAATTTGTCAGTTATTTATTAATTTATTTAAACAAATGGCAGTTGGTTATGGCAAATATTGCCAAAGAATGATAGAATTACTGTAATTTACAAATTTTAAGTGTTTGGTAAATTGTCCCAATGCAATGGAGTCTATGGTTCGTTGTGTTAGTTGTTTTTTCTGGTCGTATTTTGTAAATCGGCTAGTAAAAAGCCCTATTCCATTGGTAATGTTGCTATAGCTTGGTTTATCCATAGATAAATTGGTACTAGGGGCACTCACTTGCATGTAAGCGTATAATTCGTTGCTGCCAGCTTGAATAATGAGTTGCACTGCATTTTGTGCTGTAACGCGTTTAATAACAGAATCAGAATCTTTAATTTTAGTGCCAATGGAGCTATAAAAATTGATACCGGGATATTCGTAATTTACAATTTCATTTCCATTAATGGTATTCGCAATATGTTTGCCAAAAGGAATTTCTATCATCTTTTTTACAGTATCGGAATGAGTTATTTCGTAGTAAAAAAAGCGTAAGTATGCCTGAAATATTCTTGCATAAGCAGGTGTACGGAAGCTAAATTTGAAAGTGCTTGTTGTAGAAAATGAAAACATACTGGGAATGTTTATAAAAGGAAAATCGTTTATCATGTTTGTTTCAGAACTGACAATTTTGCCGTCAATGTCAATGATAAGTTTATATATTGCCGTTGAGTTTAATGCTTCGTTGGTAACATAATAATAGTTTTTTTGAAAAGCAAAAAGTCCACTATCGCGAGGAATAATAGAATCCTTTGTTAAGTAAATAGTTTTTTGTAAATTGCCATTTACCCATTCTTCAAGTTTTACATTAAGTGGTTTTTGATAATAAATAGAATCGGTAGTTTGTGCCATTTGATAGGCGTTTCCATAACCTAAAAAAGATTTTGATATTCGGATAATTTGTTGGTTATCGTTGGGATTAAGAAGCCCGTAAACTATAGTGTAGTCTTTCCATTCATCGTTAACGTCGAGTTCGTTGTTACATTGCCAAAATAAAAATGGCAAAAAAAATATACAGAAAAAAAACAATCTTTTCATAAAAAAAATAGAACTTTGTGGCAAAGATATAAATTTAATTGCAATGAATTTCCCAACAGTAAAAAAAGTTACTACCCATGTTTTAGCTGAAATGAAGCTCCGCGGCGAAAAAATTTCTATGCTTACGGCATACGATTATAGTATGGCAAAAATACTTGATCATGCAGGAATAGATGTTATTTTAGTTGGCGATTCGGCATCGAATGTAATGGCGGGTTATGATACTACCATACCAATTACGTTGGACGAAATGATTTATCATGGGGCTTCGGTTGTGCGGGCCGTAAAAAGAGCCTTGGTAGTGGTAGATTTGCCATTTGGTACGTATCAAGGAAATTCGAAAGAAGCATTAAATTCGGCAATTCGCATAATGAAAGAAACTGGGGCATCGGCAGTGAAGCTCGAAGGGGGCGAAGAGATAAAAGAGAGTATTCAGCGAATATTATCAGCAGGAATCCCTGTAATGGGGCATTTAGGATTAACTCCTCAAAGCATACATAAGTTTGGAACATATGTGGTTAGGGCACGCGAGGAAAAGGAAGCACAAAAGCTTATGAATGATGCAAAGCTTTTAGACGAATTAGGTTGTTTTGCCGTTGTACTCGAAAAAATTCCTGCTACTCTTGCCGAAAAAGTTACCAAAAGTGTAAGAATGCCGGTTATTGGCATCGGTGCAGGTAGAGGAGTAGACGGACAAGTATTGGTTTTGCACGACATGTTGGGCTTAACTACAGAATTTTCTCCTCGATTTTTACGAAGATATCATAATTTATTCGAAGAAATTAAAAAGGCAGTGGTAAATTATATTCATGATGTAAAAACTCTCGACTTCCCTAATGAAAAGGAACAATATTAGGCTTTTGAATAAATCATTTTAAAATGCCTGATGTTGGCTTCTATGAATGGCTCGCCTATAATTCGAAAATTATTTTTTAAATAAAATGGGACAGCATCTTCTTGAGAGTGAAGATAAATAGGTTTATGGAGTTTTATTACTTCGTCGAGGACGTTGTTTAAAATAATTTTGCCAAAACCTTTGTTTCTGAATGGCTTAATTACAGCAAACCGCTCAAGTTTGATTCCATAGTCGGTTATTCGCCATCGGGCAGTTGCAATATGAGTAAGTTCGTTAGGTTCGATAAAAGATGATAGCAGTAAATGGTTGGCTGTTGCATCAAATTCATCGGCTTCTAACTCTTCAGGGACATTTTGTTCAATAACAAAAACTTGTTTACGAATGCTTATGCAGTGTTGAAAGTATTTTGATTTGTTACCTTTAAATTTAGTAATGATAAAACTGTTTCTCGTCATTGTTGTAAGATTTTAATGTAACATCTTTACCATCAAATACAGCATAAGTAAAATGGTTGAGCCAATCGCCGAGATTAATAAAAGTACTCTTATCGTTAAGTTTTAAATAAATGGGTATATGACGATGTCCGAAAATAAAAAAATCGTAATGCTGTTGTTCGAGCTTTCGATAAGCATATTGAATGAGTCGTTCTTTTTCTTTGCCTAAAAATGTTTGTTGTTGTGGGTTCTCGTTGTATCGATTATGTTGCGACCAACGAATGGCCATTCTTACAGCAAAGTTGGGATGAATTCGGGCAAACAACCATTGGGCTGTTTTATTTTTAAATATTTTTTTTAAGACTTTAAAACCAGCATCAGATGGTCCTAATCCATCGCCATGAGCGATAAAAAGACGTTTACCATTAATTTCTCTTATTTCTCTGTCGCGATGAACAATAATTCCAATTTCCGATGGCAAGTAATCAAATATCCATAAATCGTGATTGCCAGTAAAAAAATGCACCGGAATTCCATTATCTGTTATTTCAGCAATTTTTCCAAAAAATCGCGTGAACCCTTTAGGAACAACACGCTTATACTCAAACCAAAAATCGAAAATGTCGCCTAGCAAATATATTTCGGTTGCATCGTTTTTTATTTCGTTTAACCATTGAACTAAAAGTTTTTCACGTTTAAGGCTTTCGGAGTGATTAGGAAAGCCTAAATGTGCATCGCTGACGAAGTATATTTTGGTATGTACATTAGAAGAACTCATGTAATTTATTAGCGTAATTAAATGGATTTAACATACGAAAACGCAACATAAACCGAACTTTGTCGAAGTAATGACGCGAATAATTATCAGAAAGTTGTTTCACATCGTTTGACATAATGACAGGAAAATATACAGCAAAGATATGTTTTATGAATCGAATTTCAATACCCGACTCATAAGGTAATAAGGTAGAGCCAGTCCATGCTTTTCCTGCCTTGTGATAGGTAGCAATGGTAAAATACCAATAAATTGGCGGTGGAATAGGGAATGCAATACTTGTTCTTAATGAAGTCATCCATCGGTTTGTTTGAATTGGTGTGTATGTGGCAAACATTCCTTCCGATAGTTGAAATTGATGCGACCAGAATTCGTGTGTTGAAATTGGTTCGAAACGGTTTATGTAATTTTCTTCGTAAGTATAATCGCTGACGCCCTGGCGACCCGATAGAAAAAAATTGTATAAATAAAAACGACTATTATTGAATAAAAATGTTCCATAAAAGTATTCTATTAAGATACCCTTTTTCTTCTCGTTGTATGGAAAAAAGCAATTGGCGTAAAAAGAAATTTTTGTATAGTCTTTGTGCCATTCGTTTGAAATACTAACATTTGTAGGATATATAAATAATTTGTCGTGCAAGTCAAATCCTATTTTAAAATATTGCTCTGTTTGGAAAGGTGAATAGGGATATGTTGCCGAAATATAATATGCAAACGGAGTAAATCTTATTTTTTTAATTTCAGTGTGAAACCGAAAAGGTAATTCTATACCAATATTAAATTGCTGCCATTGTTTTTTTACACGATTATTGGGAAGTGAAAATGTTTTAAACGAGGAAGAAAGTTTAATAAAAGTTAACTTTTTATTGATAAGCGTAATGTATTCGGTAATAAAATTTAAGTTAAGGTGTTTGTTTGAAAAGCTGTAAAGAGGTAATATTCTCAGTTGTAAAGGTGCATAAGGAATTACAGGAGAGTAAAACAATATACCAGACATAGTGTTGTCTGCTTCTGTAAAAGAAACTATAGGAAAAACAAAAATATCATACGTTTCTTGACGGTTAGCAAGCCCTCCTATTCTAAGCGAAGGTTTTTTTAGCCTTGGAAGTATGTTTCGATGGTAGTAAATATTGTTTTGATAGTTGTGTTCATAAAAATGGTTGTTATACAGTTGTTCGTTGATGATTGCCTTATCAAAATTTACTGATACATTTATCGTATCAAAGTTTTTCCCATCTCTTAAAGTATGAAAAATGGGTTGATGGTTATTGTACAAAGTAAGTGTATAAGGGAAATGAACATTATTCTTATTTTTAATAATAAGTTTGAGAGATGTATCTTGTGAAATAATTTTTTTTATTTTGTAATTGCTACGTTTTGTGGTATATAGATAATCGTCAAAAAACCACTGAGTATTGCATTGGGTGAATTTATTTATGTGTTGAGATATTGTATGGGGATATATATGCTTAAAGGCATAATTGCGATAAAACGATTGAATAAATTTTGTGTACGAAGAGTCGCCTATTTGATGTTTTAGAAGAAACCATGTATTAGCCGTATTGTAATAAACATTATAAAAATAATCGATCATGGTATAAGCCTGACTATGTAATCCAATAGGACGTGAAGTTCCAGCAAAGTAAAAATAATCGGTTAAAAGGGAATTGGGGAGGTTGTCGAAATTAAGCATATTGTTGAGCAAAATCCAATCATTTTTTGGTATGGGCTTTTTCTGAAATTGAAATTGTTTATCATAAAATGAATTGATGCCTTCGTCAATCCATGGATATTTGCGTTCGTTGCTGGCTAATATACCATAAAACCAATTATGACCAACTTCGTGAAGAATAACATATTTTAAACTGAGCTCATCTTCAAATGTCCCAATGTTTGTAATGGTGGGATATTCCATTCCTCCATCAATAATATCAGGTGTTTCTACAGCAGTACAATTGGAGTATGGATATGGTCCTACTTCAGAAGAGTAATATTGAACTGCATCTGCTACATAACGTGCTGCGTTTTTCCATAAATATTGAGACTTAGCGGTATAAAATGCCCAACAATAAACCGTTCTATTATTAATATTGACGCTGTCTTTTGATATTAGAAAATTTGGACTGGCAAACCAAGCAAAATCATGAACTGAATCCTGAATATAAGTTAATCTTTTATATTCTTTTGAAATAGATGTTGTAGGAATCTCTTTATGAAGAACTATTTGTTCAATGCGGCTTATTTCTGATTTAGTAATTAAATGTCCGGTTGCTGCAACCGTATAGTTATTGGGGACTTCTATGTGTACGGTATATTTAGCAAATTCGCCGTAAAATTCGCCGTATTCAAGGTATGGATAAGGATGCCACCCTTCGGTATCGTAAACGGCAGGTTTGGGATACCATTGTGTAATGCTATATATATTGTTTTTCATACACATGCGAGATACATCTATAGTTGGAATTTTGACAAAAAAAGGAGTTTCTATTTTAATGCTTTGATTGGGTAATAATGGTTTGTTTAAATACAATATGCCAACATCGGGCGTATCGGATAAAATAATGAAACGTGCCTTTTCGTTTTCAACAATAAAATTTAAACTATCTATTCGTCCACGTTGCGATGGCTGAGAAAAAAATAAAGCCCAGTTGTTCGATTGAAGTAACTGTTTAGCTAACGCCGTTTTTGTTCTATGTGATGTGCTATTGGGATGAAGCAAAAAATATATTTTATTGAGCGTATCGTTCGAATTATTTGTGTAGCTTATGACGATACTGCCCGACAATGATGGCAGCGTTGTGTCTAATCGAACTGAGATTTCGTATATTAATTTTTGTTGAAAATATTTTTGTGAAATGGAACATAAAGGAAAAAGAAAAAGAAGAAAAATAAGTGGTTTTGTTTTCACTTACGGTTGCCTTTGGAGTGAAATATTTCGGCTAATGTAGCGAATAATTGGTCGCCACGCAAATTTTGTGCAATGATTTTTCCGTTGGGGTCTATTAAAAAATTTGCAGGAATGGCTTGTACACCATAAAGTTTAGCCACTTGGCAATCCCAATATTTTAGATTGCTGGCATGTGTCCATTCGCCTATTTGGTCTGCTTCTATTGCTTTTAGCCATTGTTCTTTATTGTTATCGAGCGAAATTTGTACAAACTGAATGGGATATTTCTTAAATTTTTTGTATACATCAACTAAGTTAGGATTTTCGGCTCGACATGGTTTGCACCATGATGCCCAAAAATCTAAAAAAACATATTTTCCTTTAAGCGAAGAAAGTTTGAAAGTTTTTCCTTCTTTTGTTTGAATGGTAAAGTCGGGAGCTTCGGCATTTTGCATCATAAATTGTTGTGCCTGAAATAAAGACTGATATTGTTGTTTGTATTGTAAAATTTGTGCGTGAAACTCTTTAGTATGTATTGAGTTAGGATAATGAGTCATGAATAGCGAATCGACTAAGTGAAACAAGGGTGCATCTATTTCGTAGCGAAAAACTGGATTTCTGCTATCAAATGCCTGATATATGGCTGGCAATATAGCAAAGGATTTAGGATTGTTTTTAATGAAATTTGCAATAAATTCTTTGTGTTGATTTACCAATTCGTTACTTTTTTGACTGAAGTAAGTATGCAACGAATCCATAGTACTAGAATCGGCGATTTCGATAGTATTTTTGTAAAGTGTTTTTATATTGTCGAAAGTTTCTATTAAGCGCGAATGCAGTTCCTTAATTTGTTGTGAAGTAAGAGATCCTTTTACTGAATAATTGGATGAAAAATTTTCTGCGTCAGTTTCGATTTCTATAGTAATGTTCGACGTAGAATCTATAAATAGTAAAATAGGGTTAGTTCGGTCTAGATATAAATTACAAAAATTTGGTTCGCGAAGTGTACCTTTAAAAATAAATTCATTGTCAGAATTGATAAGTGTAGAATCAACCTGACCATCATACGACAAAAAAATATTTTTTCCTTTACCGCCTTTTACAATTCCTTTAACGATAAAACCATCGTGCGAAGTAGAGCATGAAAAACATAGAAAGCAAACAGAAATTATAGAATAGAAAATGCTTTTCATGTCAATATAAATATAGAAACAAAGTTATATCAAAAAATAACGTCAAAATATAAAGTGAAAGTGCTAACTTTGTGGCTTTAAAGATTTTTAACGTGAATATATATCGAGACAACGATTTATATCCCAATCATTGTTCAGTAGTAACTATTGGCACATTCGACGGGTTGCACTTAGGACACAGGCAATTGCTCGAAAAGTGTAAACAGGTTGCTCTCAATAATGCTTGCACTTGGATGGTATATACTTTCGAGCCGCACCCGCGAGAGGTTTTGGGCAATGATAATTTTAAACTCATTACCACAAGCAAAGAAAAGCTGTTTTTATTCGAAAAGTTGGGAGTACAAAATATTTATATTAAAAAATTTACAAAAGATTTCTCTCAAAAATCGGCAAAGGATTTTGTAGAAGAAGAATTGCTTGGAAAATTGAATTTGAAACACTTAGTTATTGGTTACGATCATCAGTTTGGTAAGGACAGGCAAGGTACATACGAAGTATTGAATAGTTTGTCGATTCAATATGGCTTTAGTTTGCATCGTATTGAACCCGTTTATTTTGGGGAATTAACCATAAGCTCAACAAAAATCCGAAATGCGTTAGAAAATGGAAATATTGATCATGCCGCAACGATGTTAGGATATCCGTTTATTTTAACAGGAGTTGTGAGAAAAGGTTTGCATATAGGCAGAACCTTAGGTTTTCCAACGGCCAATTTGTTTATAGAAAGTGCAAGAAAACTTATCCCTAAAACAGGAGTGTATGCTGTTTGGGTTTTAATTGAAAATTTTTTATATCGGGGAGTAATGAATATTGGATACCGTCCAACCTTAAATATTCCTGAGCATCCTTTAAGTATTGAAGTGCATGTACTCGATTTTGATGGAGATTTGTATGACAAAGAAATAAAAGTATTTGTACTACATAGAATTCGTGATGATGAAAAGTTTTCGTCTCTTGAAGAACTGAAACAATGGATTGCTCAGGATGTTGAAATAACCAAACAATTATTTGCAGAAAATAAAGAATGGTACGAAATGATTACATTTCTTTTATAGAATACATAAGAAATTTAGGAAACTTTTTAATTTTTTAAATTCGTTGTCAGTGTAAAAATTGCCCACTGGCAAGATGCCAGTAATAGCTTGTATCTCCGACTTCCTTGTCGGAGCGATGATTATTCACTGGCAAGATGCCAGTGGTACAGTGTGTCTTCGACATTCATGAAGAAGAATAAATTTCTTGTTAGCCTCATCATTTCTGCTACGAATGTAAAGATAGAATTTCATAAATTTGTCAAAAATGAATATGTTAGTTAGAATTAAGCCTTATCGAATAATAACAAATTATTTAACTAATCTACTCTTCGTAAATAATTTTTGAATACTGATCGAGTGAGCCAATGA
>JAOADU010000038.1 GCA_026417155.1 Bacteroidales bacterium
AACTCCGACATCCTTATCGGAGAAAAAAGCACACTGGCAATGATGCCAGTGCTACAGTATTCATAACACTTCTGTCTTATTACAAACTACTTGCGTTAATTATACTTACATATCTTTCTTTCGTATGATGGAGATTCCATCACGAATAGGTAACATAAGTACTTCTAATTGCGGATGATTAAGAACAGTATCGTTAAACTGCCTGATGGTACAAGTAAAAATATCATCTTGCTCATTATCGACAACCTTACCATTCCAAAACATATTATCGGCTACAATAAAGCCATTTTGCTTTACTTTGGGCAATACAACATGTAAATATTTTAAATATTCCCTTTTATCGCCATCAATATAAACTAAATCGAATACTATATCAAGTTGTGGTATAATATCCAATGCATTCCCAATATGCAGTATCAGATTTTTTTTAAAAGCAGAGCGATTAAAATATTGAAGTATAAATTCTTCTAATTCGTCGTCAATTTCTATCGTATGTAATTGACCATTAGACAATAGGCCTTCGGCAAGACACAAAGCAGAATAACCGGTGTACGTCCCTATTTCGAGCACATATTGCGGACGAATCATACGGCTTATCATTGCTAAAATTCTCCCTTGTAAAAAGCCCGAAATCATTCTCGGATTATATATTTTTAAATGAGTTTGACGGTACAATTCTTTTAATAATTCGCTTTCGGGAGTACTATGTTGCTCGGCATATTCAATTAATGAAGATAACATATTATTCATATATCAATAAAGATAATTTTTCTTCGTCGAGCAATTCGTTTGCAATTTGCTGAATATCTTCCGAAGTAATCTTATTCAATTCTTCTAATATTTGTTCGAGGCTATCGATTTTTTTGTATACTAAAAAGCTTTTAGCCATGTTAATGGCATAACTTTCCTGATTGTCGTACGACTGAGCTAACTGACCATAAAATTGTTGTTTTGCTTTGTTCAGTTGCATAGGCGATAACGGCATTTCGCGAAGTTTTTTTAATTCTTCTTTAATTAATCGTATGGTTTTTGTTACTTTATTTTTTTCGGTTCCGAAGTAAATATAAATAACACCCGAATCGGAATAGGTTGTATATGCCGATTCTATAAAATATACCAATCCGTTACGTTCGCGTAATGTCATATTAAGCCTGCTGGTTGAACCAGTTCCTAAAATGTTATTCAATAAATGCAAGCCAAGTCTATTTTTATGATTAAACGAATACGCAAGACTCCCTAACATGGCATGTGTTTGATGTGTTTGCTTATGAATAATCTTTTCACGTGGTATATAGTTTGTAAAATGCTTGCGTTTCCAATTCCGAAGCAACGGCAATTGTGAAGAAAAATACTTCTCGAACAACTTTATGCCCTTTTCCCAGCTTAAATTTCCTGCTGTACATACAACCATTTGATTGGTATTATATGTCCGCAGGCAAAAGTCAGATAACATTTTACTATCAAATACTTGTATACTTTCTTTTGTTCCTAAAATATTTCTTCCTAAAGGGTGCCCGTCGTAGATGAGTTCTTCAAAATCATCGTAAATAAGCTCGTAAGGATTATCGTAGTACGATATTATTTCGTCGGTTACTACATTTTTTTCAAGTTGTATATGATGTTCGGGAAAAGTCGAGTTAAACAATATATCGCTTAAAAGTTCAAGACTTCGCTCAAAGTATTGTGGCAAAAATGAGGCAATAATGCAAGTATCTTCTTTTGTAGTAAACGCATCAAGATCGCCTCCTACACTTTCGATGCGATTTAAAATTTGATATGAATTTCTTTTGCGGGTGCCTTTAAACATTAAATGCTCAATAAAATGAGCTAGGCCATGTTCGTGTTTCTTCTCATCGCGACTACCGGTATTTATTAACACCATGGCATGAGCTATTACTCGCTGTGTAGGCAAATGAATATATCGAATACCATTAGATGCTGTGTGTGATAAATATTGATGTGTCATAATGCAAAAGTAGTGTATCTTTTTTGTATTGAAAAAATATTAAGTCCAAGCAACACGACTTTAAAAAAGATAACTCCTTTAATTTCATACATTTATCATGTCATTTTCCATTCAAAAAAAATCATGTTACTTTGCTTCAAAAAATCATGGATACCGTTACTCGAACATTCGATATAATAAACCATCTATCAAAACATTATTCATACAAAAACGATATTTTAGCAGGCAAACAACAGGGAATTTGGTACACATTTTCAGTCGAAGATTATCAAAAATATACCAATTACATTAGTATCGCATTGCTCCATATTGGCTTTCAAAAAGGCGATAAAATAATAAGTGTTTCGTCTAATAAGCCCGAATGGAATTTTATGGATTTTGCCATGGCACAGATTGGCATTATTCATGTGCCTGTATATCCTAATATCAATGTTGAAGAGTATATTTACATATTTTCTCACAGCGATGCTAAAGCTATTTTTGTTGGCGATGAAGTGATTTATCAACGAATAAAACCTGCCTTAGAAAAGGTACAAAGCATCGAAAAAATATTTTGTTTATGGAAAAACGAATGCTCGCATACTTTCAACATTTACCAACTCATAGAAATTGGTAAAAACGAAGAAAAAAAATACATACAAAAACTTAATCAAATAAAACAATCTATATCGCCTGATGATGTTGTTACAATAATTTATACCTCAGGAACAACAGGCACACCCAAAGGCGTTATGCTTACACATAATAACCTTGTTTCGAATGTATTAGCAACAACAAAAGTTCAGCCCTTAACGCATAAACACAGGGTTTTGAGTTTTTTGCCCTTATGCCATGTGTACGAACGAATGATGAACTATCATTTTCAGTACTTAGGCATAAGTATATACTATGCCGAGTCGTTGGCTACAATTGCCGAAGATTTACGTCAAATCAAAGCACATGGCATGAATGTAGTTCCTCGGTTACTCGAAAGCGTATTTGATAAAATACAAGCCAAAGGGAAAGATACCGGTGGTTTAAAGAAAAAAATATTTAACTGGGCAGTAAACTTGGCATTACAATACGAACTTAATCCTCCGCTTTGGTATAGAATTAAACTATTAGTTGCCGATTATTTAGTTTATCAAAAAATAAAAGCCTCATTAGGCGGACAACTAAAAATCATCATTTCGGGTGGTGCTGCTATCCAGGTTCGATTGTTGCGTTTCTTTTGGGCTATGGGCATTCAAACACTCGAAGGATATGGATTAACTGAAACAAGCCCCGTCATTGCTGTAAACTTTCCAAGTGGCGATAATGTTCGCTTTGGAACTGTAGGACCAATATTAGAAAACGTACAAGTAAAAATTGCCGATGACGGCGAAATACTTTGTAAAGGACCCAATGTAATGAAAGGTTATTACAAAGATGAAGAAACTACACGACAAGTTATTGATAATGAAGGATGGTTTCATACCGGCGATATTGGCGAATTAGTTGAAGGAAAGTTTTTAAAAATAACAGATCGAAAGAAAGAAATATTTAAAAATGCTGGTGGCAAATATGTTGCACCACAAGTAATTGAAAACAAACTTAAAGAATCTATTTTTATTGACCAAGCAATGGTAATTGGAGAAAACGAAAAGTTTGTTGCTGCTGTTATTTCACCCAATTTTAATCATCTTCATTTCTGGGCGGCAAAACATAAAATTCATTACAACGACAACATCGACTTGGTAAAACATTCTTCAGTTATAGAACGCATCAGTGAAGAAATAGACAAAATAAACCTTTCCTTAAATCCACATGAACAAATTAAAAAGTTTAGGTTAGTAGCAGATGTGTGGTCGCCTCAATCAGGAGAATTAAGTCCAACGTTAAAACTCAAACGCAAAGTAATTGCCGAAAAATATAAATCTATCATTTGCGAAATATATAAATGCTAATATTTTCAACACATTATTGTACATCAATTCTATATTTGATTTTCCATTATTTTTATGTAGGTTTGTAAGCAATAAAAAAAGCATATACATGAATATTGTAATTAAAGAAGTTGGTTCAAAGGCAGATATTAAAAAATTTGTAAAATTTCCTTTCTCATTATATAAATGTACTCCCAACTGGGTTCCTCCTATTATCTCCGACGAAATTAAAAGCCTTATGCCACAGTACAATCCAGCATTTAAACATTGTAAAGCAAAGTTTTGGATTGCCATTCAAGACAAAAAAGTGGTAGGCAGAATTGGTGCTATAATCAATTTCGATTATAATAAAAAAGTCAATCAAAATATTGGACGCTTCACACGATTCGAATGCATCGAAAACTTCGATATTGCTCAGCAGTTATTTTCTACCGCAGAAGGTTGGCTCAAAGAACAAGGTATGGATATTGTTATGGGACCTTTAGGCTTCAATAACCTCGATCATCAGGGCATGCTCATTGAAGGATTTGACCATTTGCCCTCTATTGCCTCCGAATATCACATGCCATATTATAAAGAATTTTGCGAAAAACTAGGTTATTCTAAAGAAATAGATTGGGTAGAATTCCGACTAACCGTAGAAACCATTCCCGATAAAGCCCTAAAAATGAATGAGCTTATTAAACAACGCCACAAACTTAAGGTTCTTACATTTTCTAAAACAAAGGAATTACTACCTTATGGACATAAAATTTTTCACGTACTTAATGCTGCTTTCTCCGATTTATTTAGCGTTGTTGCTTTCGACGACGAAATGATACAATATTTTGTCAACCGTTACATCAAGCTATTAAATCCTAAATTTGTTAAATTAGTTGAAAATGAAAATCATCAAATTATAGCTTTTATTATTGGCTTACCTTCGCTATCCGAAGCCTTTCAAAAAGCTAATGGTAAACTTTTCCCCTTTGGCTTTTGGCATATAATGAAAGCACTTAAACATCCTAAAGTTGTCGACTTAATGCTTACGGGTATCGAACCTTCGTATCAGAGCAAAGGAGTATCGGCTATTCTTATCACCGAATTACAGAAAACCATGCTCGAACATGGTGTTCAGTATGCCGAAACCACAGGAATTTTCGAAACCAATCATGAAGCTATTAACCATTGGAAAAGCTACAAGCATATTCAACATAAACGTAAACGCTGTTTTAAAAAGCTATTGAAATAATGGGATTGGCAACCATCATTAAAACAAAAATTGGCTCATATACGCTCAATAAAATATCGTTACAGCGTAACCGTAAAAAATTATTCTTCAATTTTGAAACAGCAAAAACAGTAGCAATTGTTTTCGATGCAACCTCAAATCAGGAATATACAGCTGCTCGGTTTTTAAGCAATTATATGCTCGAAAAGAGAATTCGTTATCGCTGTATTGGTTTCTTAAAACCTCACGATGTTCCCGAATCAGGAACGGGTTCGCTCGGATTCACATTTTTTACAGAAAAAGATTTTTCTATAACTGGAAAACCATTATCGGCAACTGTTATTGAATTTTGCAACAACGAATTTGATATTTTAATTGACTTACATTTAATAAATAATTTTTTTATTGATGCCGTTGTTGCGTTTTCGCTTGCACATATGAAAATTGGTTTAACCAAACACGATAAAGGATTTTATGATTTTATGCTCCAATTACATGAACCCATTGATGCAGAAAACATGATTGAACATATTAAAACGTACATGAATATCATTAAAACAGCATAATATGAATACATTTGTAGGAACAGGAGTTGCCTTAGTAACGCCTTTTGATAAAGAAAAAAAGGTTGATCATATTTCATTAAAAAAACTGGTCAATTATGTAATAGATGGAAAAGTAGAATATTTAGTAGTCATGGGCACAACTGCCGAAAGCCCTGTAATTTCGGATGAAGAAAAAAAAGAAATTTTACATACAGTAATCGAAGCCAACAATCATAGAGTTCGCATAGTATTCGGTGTTGGCGGAAATGATACCCATAAAGTTATCCAACAACTTGAATTTGTCAATAATCATCCCGATATTGATGCTATCCTATCTGTAACACCATACTACAATAAACCCAATCAACGTGCTTTAATCGAACATTTTTCAGCTATTGCCGAAAACTGCACAAAACCTATAATATTATACAATGTACCAGGACGAACAGGTATAAATATGCTTCCCGAAACTACCCTCACTTTAGCCAATAAATATAACCATATTGTTGCCATTAAAGAAGCATCGGGCAATTTTGATCAAATAATGCAAATTATTGAACATAAACCCAGTCATTTTGACGTTATCTCCGGCGACGATGGCATTACATTACCACTTATTTCGGTCGGTGTAAAAGGCGTTATCTCGGTTGTTGCTAATGCCATACCACTACAATTTTCAGAAATGGTCAGATTAGCCCTATCCAATCAAATCGAAAAGGCTCGACAATTGCATTATCAAACATTAGAATTATCGAGGCTTGCTTTTGCCGAGGGTAGCCCATCGGGGATTAAATGCACACTCTGGCATTTAGGTATAATTCAAAACGAGTTGCGGCTGCCTTTAGTTCCTGTTAGCGAATCGTTAAGCAATAAAATTCAGCTTTGGATACATAATAATTTAAAGAAATAATTTATATATGAATTCGGTTCGTGTTCGTTTTGCTCCAAGTCCTACGGGTCCTCTTCATATTGGCGGTGTTCGCACTGCACTGTATAATTACTTATTTGCCAAAAAATATAATGGAACATTCATTCTTCGTATTGAAGATACCGATCAGCAACGATATGTAGCAGGAGCCGAAGAATATATTATCGAATCGCTTACATGGTGTGGTATTACTTTCGACGAAGGCGTTCACGTAGGAGGACCGTTTGCCCCATATCGCCAGTCGGAACGAAAAGCTATATATAAACAATATGCTGAAAAACTTGTTGAAATAGGTGCAGCATATTATGCATTCGATTCACCCGAAGAACTTGACTCTATTCGAAAACAGTTTGAAGAACAAAAAAAAGTTTTTCAATACGATATTTATACTCGTAAACAATTAAAAAATAGCCTCACCTTTAGCCCTCATGAAACACAACAATGGATAAACAGCGGAAAACCTTATGCTATTCGTTTCAAAATTCCCGAAAACCGCGAGATAATACTTACCGACCTAATTCGTGGCGAAATACACGTAAATACCAACACTCTTGACGACAAAGTATTGTTTAAATCCGATGGACTTCCTACTTATCATCTTGCCAATATTGTTGACGATCATTTGATGCAAATTACTCATGTAATCCGTGGCGAAGAATGGTTGCCATCATTACCCCTCCATTATTTGTTATACGAAGCCTTTGGTTGGACCGATACAATGCCACAATTTGCCCATCTTCCACTCATATTAAAACCCGATGGCAAAGGCAAACTCAGCAAACGCGATGGCGACAAAGGCGGATTTCCTGTATTCCCTTGTAATTGGAATAATGCCGACGGCGAAACTTATTTAGGTTATCGTGAATGGGGCTTTCTGCCCGAAGCATTTATCAACATGATGGCATTGCTGGGATGGAACCCTGGTACCGAACAAGAAATTTTTTCAAAACAAGAACTTATTCAATTATTCGATTTACAACAGGTAAACAAATCGGGGGCTCGTTTCGATCCCGAAAAAGCCAAATGGTTCAATCAGCAATACATTCGTATGCTCCCCGAACAAGAATTGGTTTCGAAATTAATTCCTTTGCTCGATAAAGAACAACTGCCTTACAATACTCTGTATTTAACTCGTATAGTTACATTAATGAAAGAACGTATAACATTCGTACACGACATTATTACCGAAGGAAGATTTTTCTTTGAAAGACCATCGCAATATGACGAAACCGTCGTTAAGAAAAAAATTAAACCATCGGCAATCGACATACTACACAATATTAACCTAAAGCTAAAAGAACTCGAAATTTTCGATGGAAATCATATTGAACACTCGTTGCAACAATACATACAACAATCAGGAAAAAATGCTAGCGAAGTAATGATCCCTATCCGAACAGCATTAGTTGGCACTACGAAAGGACCACATTTACCCGAAATTATGGAAATAATTGGCAAAGAAGAAACAATTTTACGCATAGAAAAATTCGTAGATTTTTTAAAAAAATCCGTATATAATTAATGGCGGGTTTATATATACACATCCCCTTCTGTTTAAGCCGTTGCCATTTTTGCGATTTTTTCAGCACTACAAAATTAGAACTTATTGATTATATTATTCATCAAGAATGCCTTGAACTTGAAGAACGCAAACACGAAGTAAACGAAATAATAGAAACTATTTACATAGGTGGAGGAACACCGTCGTTGTTGAATCAAAGTCACTTAATGCAAATATTTTCTACTATACAAAAACATTATCGAATAAAATCTGACGCAGAAATAACACTTGAAGCAAATCCTGATGATGTATGCAAGGAAAAAGTCAGACTCTGGAAACAATTTAAAATCAATAGAATTAGTTTAGGAGTTCAATCCTTCGACGATAAAGTTTTAACATTTCTCAACAGACGACATAATCAGAAAAAAGCACTGGAAGCTATTGAACAATTATGTAATAACGATATTTACAACATTAGCATCGATCTAATTTACGGAATACCGAATATGCCTACTGAATGCTGGGAAAAAACATTACAAACTGCCACACAATTGCCTATTAAGCACATTTCGTCATATCATTTAACCATCGAAAATAAAACCTACTTTGGTTTACTGAAACGTAAAAAACTTTTAAATGAATTATCCGACGACGATAGCCTTCGTCAATATCAATTACTACGTTCTGTTTTACTTACAGCAAATTTTAAACATTATGAAATATCAAATTTTTGTTTACCTGGGTGGCATTCGCAACACAACACGGCATATTGGTTCAATAAATCATACATAGGTATTGGTCCTTCGGCACATTCATACAATGGTAATACTCGAAGATGGAATATTAGCAACATTCAAACATACCTTCAACAGCAAAATAAACCTTATTTTAAAATTGAACATATAAATAGCAAACAACGGTTCAATGAATACTTATTAACCCGTTTACGAACAGCAGAGGGTGGCAATTTAGAAGAATTAAAACAAATACATCAACATTTTTTTGAAAAATGGCATTGTCAATTTCTAAAATTAGTAGATAAAAAACTTATTATTACTACAAAAACCAATTTTTACATACCTGCCGAACATTGGCTCATTAGCGATTATATAATTAGAGAATTGTGGGTGTGATTTGTATTGATTCATAAAACCATTCCCATTGCATTTTTATTACCTTTGTCGAAAAAAAATTGAAATCGGTTGCTGTTATTATATTAAATTGGAATGGCAAAGAACTCCTAAGTCAATTTCTGCCATCCGTTGTAAAACATACACCGCAAGATATTGCCAATATTTATGTTGCCGACAATGGTAGCAATGACGATTCGGTTGCATTTATTCGTCAGAACTTTCCCGAAGTAAAGCTTATGGAATTCGACCAAAATTATGGTTTCTCGGGAGGATACAATAGGGCAATTGCTGCCATTCAAGAACCCTATACAGTACCTGTCTCTTATACACATCT
>JAOADU010000087.1 GCA_026417155.1 Bacteroidales bacterium
CGAAGAAGCAATAAAATATTTAGAACATCCCGAAAGGTTTGGTTTTCCTGTTTTAGTCGTTTTAGATAGCAAAGGACGTCGTATTCATACGCAAGATTCTGAATATTTAGAGAAAGGTAAAAGTTATGACACATTGAAAGTTTTAAAGTTTTTAAAAAATTGGACTCCTGAGGCAATTCAAAAACAATGATATATGAAAAATATTTTTTTCGGATTGTTACTAATCTTTTGTTTTACGGCTTGTACGAATAACAATCATTCTGTGCAAACACAAGATGATGAACAAAAGTTTTTAAACGAAATGAAGCAATCTATGCAAGATTCATCAGATGCAGAAATTGTATTAATTAGAGATACAACTAATTAAGGATGTGCACTTCGGTTGAATATTAAAAAACCTATGTTAAATTGACCAAAAATTTTATTTGGGTTCCAGGGATAATAATTCAGGCTAAGGGAAATATTTGCAACAGGATTGGTAAAAAATAATGTTGCTGCAGCAAATGTACGGTAAATGCCAAAGTTATTACTTTTAACATATAGATGGTTATCGTTTTTTAATATGGGTTCGTAAGGAATAAAATGAAAACTAGCCAATTGAAAGTGAATATTCTCGGTAAAATGAAATAACCAACTTAAACCTCCACCGATAAATGATGGATTTCGGAGTTGATCGGAGTATATAGATTGTGAATGTAATGAAGGAGAATAGGAGGGGCTGATTAATTTTGTTGACATGTAATTTGAAAATAAAATTCTTGTAGAATAGGCAATTTTTAGTTGACAGTTTAGGCTTTGTTTGCGACTTATTTTGAAAAAATCGTTTGTTTCTAATAATGTGTATATCCACGAATGATGTTGTTTAATATTGGTTTGATGATGCGAGGTGGAACCGGGTTTATACTCTTCTGTGCCATTAAAATATTGTATCAAAATTTTTAATTTATGTCCGTTAGTTGGCAAGTTATAATTATTTAGCGAATTTCGCTCATAACAAATAAAAGGGCTTATTCCAGAATAATAAGTTATATCGGCAGTATCTTTAACGGAAAAATGTATCGTTTGATAGTAAGAATAATCAAAATCGAACACGTACAAACCTGTAGAAAATTTTGCTTGATTTTTTATCGGTAAACCTATGTCTGTGCCAACATTCATCTCCCCTTTAAAAATGTATAATGGTCTTTTGTCTTCATAAAAAATAAATGAACTTCCGCGATAATAATCATAACGATTTAATGATGCAAAAATGTTCCAGTAAAACGAAAATGGTATCATATTGTCAATACGAAGTCTTCCGTATAAGCTGCTGTAAAATTTGCCAAAATAAATATTGGAATATAATGAATAAGCCGATTTTCTTAAGTATTTATATTCGGCACCTAAAAAGCCACCATTAAGGTTGTCGGATGAAACAATTCCACCAATTCGAGCTTTGAAAGGTTTTTCGCGTTTTACATTTAAAAACAAATTAAAAAAGCCAGTGTATTCATTGTATTTTGCTCGTGGAAAGATGCTTTCTATGTGATCGTCGGCTATTATTTTGTAGTACTCTTTCTTAAATGTTTCAAAAGTTATGGTATCTTTTTTATACATAAAATTTTTTAGTAAATATAAGCTTTGCTTGTAAGTCAAACCCGAAACGTATATATTTTTAAAATTTAGTGGCTTAAACGATTGTCTAAATTCTTTTCGTTTTTTATTCAATTCGCTTGTATCTTGTCTGACTGGGATAAGACGTTTAATGTGATTCATTTGAGCCGTTGCTGCACCATAACCAATTTGTATTAATTCTTTTGCCATGTGAAAGTCCATAAGTTTAACTAATCGAACATCGGGTTTTATGAGAATTCCATTAGAGTCGGGAACTTCGTAATTTGAGTTGCTTACTATCATGTTTTCCAGTTGAAGCATAAGGTTATCTTCGGTTGGGGGTAGAGTATTGGACGAAACAGCCGATCCGATAATATAATCGGGTTTAAAATGTTGAATCATTACATCAATAGGGAAATTGTTGTAAATACCACCATCGAATAGCAAGCGACCTTTTATAGTAATGGGTTTAAAGTAAAAAGGGAATGTCATCGAAGCACGTACAGAGGAACCTAAATCGCCTTCGGAGAAAACAATAGCTTCGTTGGCATACACATCGCTTGCGACACAGCGAAAAGGTATAAATAAGCTATCGAAATTGTATTGTGCACGAGCCGATGCTTGGGCTGTGAGTTGTAAAAAAGCAAGATCCATAGGGTGCGGAGGAATAATGTTTGTAGGTAATGAGGCACTTAAAGTAGTATCAAAATTAAATTTTAAATCAATCCATGAGGCATCGGCTTCTTTCTTTTTAAAAAAGAAAATATAATCGTCGGGTATTTTACCAAATGCCCAATTTTGAAAATCGGGACTTGTAACAATTGCCTCCATTTCGGAAGGCGAATAACCCACGGCATACAATGCACCAATTATAGCTCCCATGGAAGTCCCCGTTATGTAATCAATTGGAATGCCATTCTCTTCCAATGCTTTAATAACACCAATGTGAGCAATACCTTTAGCACCCCCTCCACTTAACACTAAACCTACTTTTTGGGCTTTAGTAGATAAAATTAGAACATTTAAAAATATGATAAAGTACCATTTCATCTATTTAAAACGACCTGTCTTGTCGCGATCTATTACGTCTTGTAGGGTTAAGCTTTTTAGAACCTGAACTGTTTTATCGCGGATTTCTTTTACTACATTTCGTAGTCCACAATCTTCGTCTTGGTCGCATTTAGTACATTTTTCGTAATATTTATAAGTGGCGCATGGCAATAAAGCAATAGCTCCATCGAAAATACGAATGATATCCGCAAAATTGATTTCTTTGGGTTCTTTTATTAAGTAATAACCACCATTTTTGCCTTTTTTGCTGTTTACAATTCCGGCGTTTTTTAAATCTACTAATATAGCTTCTAAAAATTTTTGAGGTAATTGTTCGGCTTCGACAATTTCTTTTATTAGTACAGGTTTCTTGTCTTTTTTCATAGATAAGTAGCGCAAAGCATATAATGCATATTGTGCTTTTTTCGAAAGCATAGTAGAATAAATTTTTACGAAAATATAAAATATTTAAGACCTTTGCAAAAATGTTTTACATACAGATTTCTTTGTAAGGCTGTTAATAATTAACTGTTTCTTAATGACTTATACAGATTACATTCTGAAATACATTTATCATCTTTACATCATGACACGTTTAATTACGTATATTGTTTTCTTTGATGTTTATATGGATCGAAAAACACATCATAGTGATTTTTTTAATTCTGTAAACAAGGTTATAGATTTGCGTCCGATAGAGAAAGAATTAGATAAGATATTCAAAAAGGTTCTATTTATAGACGGTTGTCTTGCAAATAGCGGTTTGTTGTTGTTACATCTTCTGCCAATGTTCATGATAGTCGGATGTTAGCTGTATTGTTATTGATATTGCCTTTGTATAGTAAAGAAGAACATTTAGCTGATAAAAGGTTTTAAGATGCCTCGGTAGAAAATTATTACAAAAAAACACATCATCAATCGTGTTATGGACAAAGCAGCTTGTAACAAATCTGTAACATATTGGTAACATCAGCATAACAAGCTTATTGGTCGATATCGGTATGTAGTCAAACGCACTTTTGGTAACAATAAACGATGGTTTCATGGTCAGGTGGCAAGATATAAGTGTATTGCAAAGGTTCATGCCCAACATGTTTTGTTGGCTATATGCTACAATATCAAGCGAAGCCTTCGACTTATACCCGCCTGACAGGGTGTAGTGTGACTATAAGGCAACTACACAGCAAAATAGCCTTAGAACAAGGCTGTTAAACAAAATTTATCATGGTTTTATGAAAATTTACAAGAAAGTTGAATTATTACGTCTACTATTCAAATTTTTTGATGAAAATATATGATAAACAACTATTAAAAACTTTTTGCAAAGGTTCCAAATTATATTTTAATACCAAGAATTGTAACATCATCTACTTGTTCGTTTTCTTTTTTCCATTGTTTAAATTCAAGTTCGAATAATTTGTCTTGTTCTTCAATTTGTGTGGTTGCTATTTTTAAGATAAATTCACGGAGATTCTTATAGCCGTATTTTTTGTTTTTATTGCCACCGAATTGATCAGTAAATCCATCGCTTAACATATAAATATAACTACCTTTGGGAAGATAGAATACATAATTAGTGAAATCTTTCATGGTGGGGTGAATGGCAATTGGCATTTTGTCAGGTTCAAGTTCGGTGAGCGTGTAAGTAACATAACCAGTGGGTGTTATTACTTCATTTGTGTAGATATTTACAGGTAAAGAGTTTAAGGGGATATTGGGTGGAAATGATAAAAACGTTGGTGTTACTTTATTTTCAATAGACAAGGTTGTTGATGATGTAGAAGTTACAATGTATAAAGGGATATTAGCGCCACTCCATTGGCAAATTTCTTTTTTAGTTTCAATTACAAGCAATGAAATATCCATTCCGTCTTTTTGTTCTCCTTCAAAGTTTTGTTGTTTTAAAGCAGTTATAATCTCTTTTCGTAATTCGTTTAAGACAAGATTAGGTTGCGTTATTTCTTTTTTACGGACAATTTCGTTTAGTAATGTAATGCCAAGCATGCTCATAAAACCTCCAGGTACGCCATGTCCTGTACAATCAGCAACAGCATATATTTCTAGGTTACCGACTTCTATGTACCAATAGAAATCACCACTTACAATGTCTCTTGGTTTAAACAAAATAAAGTGTTTACGTTTTAATGTTTTTCCAACTTCACGACTTGGTAAAATAGCTTCCTGAATACGCTTAGCATAGTCAATGCTTGATTTAAGTTCGTTGAGTATAAATTCAATTTTCTCTTTTTGTATTTGTATTGTATCTCGTTGGCCTTGTATCTCATCTTTTTGCTGTTTTATTTCAATATTTTGTTGATGTAGTTCAACATTCTGTTTATCAGTTATTTGTTTTTGTTCTTCAATAATGAGTTTTTGCTTGCGTGTTATTTGCAAAGCTCGATATACAAAAACTAAGAATGTAAAAATAACAATTATTCCTATTATAGTTATACTAGCAATTATTTTATTTTTTTGTGCTTCTGATTTTTGCTTTGAAATCTCAAGATTTTTAATTTCCATGGATTTTGCAAAAGCAACACTATCGGCAGCTTTTTTCTTCTCGTATTCATGATGGAAATATTGTTGTAAAGCTTTCTTTTTTGCTTCTTCGTTATGGATACTATCTCGCATTTTAATGAATTCTTCGTAATATAAGCGTGAAAGTTTATAGTTGGATAATACATAATATATCGTATCTAAGACTTTTGTGGCTGTTCTTATGTTTTTAACATTACCAGTTTCTTTGGCTAATTTATATGCTTTTTCGGCATATTGTTTACTCAAATTTACCTGATTTAGTTTAAGATAAATTGTACTAATATTGGCAAGAGAAGTAGAATGCATATCTTTATCCCCAAATTCTTGACTTATTATTATACTTTTTTTTAAATACTCAATTGCTTGAACATAGTTTCCTTGATTTTTATAAATTAAACCAATATTATTTAAATTTTTAGCAATCCCTTTTTTATCACCCATTTCTTCACGTATTCTCAAACTTTTTTGGTAATATTCCAAAGCTTGTATTAGTTTTTTTTGATCAAGGTAAATATTTCCAATATTGTTTAAAGTTAATGCAATATTATTCTTGTCGCCTATTTTTTCATGTATACTTAAGCTTTTTTGGTAATACTCTAAAGCTTTTGTGTAGTCACCTTGATTTTTATATATTAAACCAATATTTCCCAAGCTTTTTGCAATGCCGCCTTTGTCGCCTATTTCTTCATCTATTTTCAAACTTTTTTGGTAATATTCGATAGCTTTTACATAATCACCTTGATTATCGTAAATAATTCCTATATTGTTTAAACATTTACTCATGCCACTTTTGTCTCCTATTTCTTTATTTATTTCTAAACTTTTATGATAATACTCTAATGCTTTGATATAATTGCCTTGATTATCGTAAATGATACCAATGTTGTTTAAAATTGCTGCAATACCACTCTTATTACCTATTTCTTCATATACCTTTAAACTTTTTTGGTAATAGTCTAAAGCTTTTTTATAATTACCTTGAATATCGTATACTATTCCAGTATTGTTTAAGCATGCTGCTATACCACTTTTATCACCTATTTCTTCATATATTTTTAAACATTTTTCATAATACTCCAAAGTTTTAGTATACTCGCCTTTATCAGTATAAATAACTCCAATGTTGTTTAAACTTTTTGCAATACTGTTTTTGTCATTTAATTCTTCAACTATTTTTAAACTTTTCTGAAAAAACTCTAAAGCTTTTTCGTAATCGCTTTGATTTGAATAAGTGAGACCTATGTTATTTAATGTTCTAGCAATACCGATTTTATTGTTAATTTCATTTTCTATATTTAAACTTTTTTGATAATATTCCAATGCTTTTGTATATTTGCCTTGATCATTGTAGATATCACCAATACCGCTTAAACTTGACGCAATTCCTCTCTTGTCGCCTATATCTAATTGTAAATTTAAGCTTTGTTGATAATATGTTAATGCTTTAGTGTAATTGCCTTTGTTGTAAGTAAATTTTCCTTTTCGGAATAATATATTTGCTATAAAGTATTTTAAGAGTTTATTATCTTGATTATTTATGTTTTTTGTTTGGTACTTATTAATAAGCTTTTCTAACTGTTTGTCGTAAATAATTGACAAACTTTCATTATTTTCTATTTGGGCCATTTTATCAAGAATACTCATTTTAAGAGTATCGGTAGTAGCAGCAACAAGTAGCTGTTTAAGTGAATCAACGTTTTCAGGTAACAGTTTACTATTAATGTGTTTGGATGAATGTTCAAATCGTTCACATGAACATATAAAAATAGCGATTAAAAAAAGAAATATTAAGTATTTCATAATAATGAATGAAATAAAAATGTTTATGTCAAAATTAAAAAATTTAAAAAAAAAATTTATTGATTATGAAAATATTCAATCTTAACGTTTTTTAATACAACTAATAAAGTTAGCTAGGTACTAAATCAAAAAAAAACACTTTATGTTAAAACAATTAGTATCTCAATTTACGTCGTCGAGTAGTATAAAATTAAGGACCAATTATTTCAAAAAATATTCAATTCAGTCAATGTCGATTAGGCAAGATGCCAGAATACAATGTAGCTCCGATATCTTTGTCAGAATAACGATTTTTCACTGGCAGGATGCCAGTGTTACAGTGTTTCTTCGGCATTCATGTAGGAGAACCAATTTCTTGTTAATCTCATCGTTAATGTTACGAATGCATGGATAGAATTTCATAAATATGTCAAAAATGAATATGTTATTTAGAGAATTAAGCCTATATATAACATTGTAATTAATAACAAAAACATACATGAATTA
>JAOADU010000054.1 GCA_026417155.1 Bacteroidales bacterium
GTGTATAGAAACAATGATAAGCCCAACAGGTAGTACACCGCTATCAACATTTCAGGGTAATACTGGTTGGCGTGGTGCTAATAGCGCTGCCGGTCCTGGTCATAAGATGAAGGTAACAAGTAGTCATTCTCCCAGTTGGGATGGTAGTAATGCCAGTGGTTTTACTGCACTCCCCGCCGGTTATCGCACCAACGTCGGTGGCTTCTACAGCCTTGGCAGCGGCGCCTACGTCTGGACTGCTACAGAGTATTCTGCTACTCGCGCTTGGTCCCGCTACCTGATCACAGGCAACTTTCAGGGCCACCGCGGCAACTACGGCAAGACGCTCGGCTTCTCGGTGCGCTGCCTTCAGAACTGACAATTTGACTATTTGACTATTTGTCTATTGGGGGGTATGGGGGGCTCTGCCCCCCATCGTATATTTTACCCTGTAACACTGTCATCCTGCCAGTGTTTTTTTTCTCCGACACGGATGTCGGAGTTACATTGTATTCAGGTGTCCTACCATACTAATCAACGACCTAAATCGAAATACTAATTGCTTTAACATAGATAGACTATTTTTGTAAATATAATATAGTATTCTTAGAACTAAACAAAAAAATCTTGTAAAGCACCCAAAGGGCCTCAGCTAACTGACAGCTAAGAAAAGGTCAACGATTCATTAAGTTGTAAAATATGATACATATCACATATTATTTCTTTGTTTTTAACTTGTATAAATACATATCTTTGTATTAGAATAAAAACAACAATATGCCAACAATAATAAAACTTAAAAAAGGGCTCGATATCCGACTTAAAGGCAAACCACAAGAAATAATATTGACAACAGAACCATATAAACAAGTTGGAATTTGTCCCGATAATTTACCAGGTTTTATTCCCAAACCCTTAATAAAAGAAGGTGAAGAGGTATTGGTAGGGAGTTCGCTTTTTTATCATAAAGACATTCCCGAAATGGTTGTAGCTTCGCCTGTTAGTGGTACTCTTAAGCAAATAAAAAGAGGCGAAAAACGTAAAATTTTATCGTTCATTATTGAACCCGATGGCAAACAAACACCAACAAATTCTAACATGGATATTTCGAAACTATCGGACGATGATTTGCGGAAAGCAATGCTAAGCACAGGTTTATGGTCGTTTATTATCCAACGACCCTATAATATTATTGCCATACCTACGTTGCAACCTAAAGCTATTTTTATTAGTGGTTTCGATACAGCACCGTTAGCTCCGAATTTGGAATTTATATTACACGATGAAAAAGAAACATTGCAGGCCGGAATTAATGTTCTCAAACGACTTGTTGATGTGCCAATTTATGTAGGATTAAAATCCAATACTACTTCTGTATTTGAGCAAATAAATGGCATACATATAACATATTTCGATGGTCCTCATCCGGCAGGAAATGTAGGCATACACATTCATCATGTAAGCCCTATCAATAAGGGCGAAATAGTATGGACAATTCGTCCCGAGGATCTTGTAATTATTGGTCGATACGAGCTTACCGGAATGTACGATGTACGAAGAACAATTGCCGTTGTAGGGAGTCAAGTAAAACAGCCTGCTTATGTAAAAACAATTCAGGGCGCCGACATCGCTACGATTGTAAAAAATAATATTTATGGGGAAAATAATCGGTACATTTCGGGTAACGTATTAACCGGAAAAAATGCAACTATTGAAGGCTTTTTAGGCTTTTACGACAGAATGATTTCAGTAATTCCCGAAGGCGATCGGTATGAATTTTTGGGTTGGGCCATGCCTGGGTTTAATAAATTTAGTCTGTCGCGAACGTTTTTTTCATGGTTATTTCCCAAAAAAGAATATGTTATAGATACCAATTATCATGGTGGTGAGCGTGCTTATGTAATGACCGGTCAATACGAAAAAGTATTGCCCATGGATATTTTGCCGCAACATTTAATTAAAGCAGCTTTAAGCAAAGATATAGAATTGCTTGAAAAACTAGGAATATACGAAGTAGTTGAAGAAGATTTAGCATTGTGCGAATTTGTATGTACGTCGAAAATAGAAGTTCAGCATATTTTACGCGAAGCATTAGATTTTGTTCGTAAAGAAATGAGTTAAAATTTGGAATATGAATTGGTTAAGAAAAAAAATAGATGCAATAAAACCGCATTTCGAAAAAGGAGGAAAATTTTATTTTCTTCATTCGACATTCGATGCTTTTGAGACATTTTTATTTGTCCCAAATAAAGTAACAAAACAGGGTTCGCACATACGCGATGCGATAGATCTAAAGCGAACCATGTCGGTTGTAATTATCGCCTTGATACCTGCTTTGCTTTTTGGAATGTATAATGTAGGCTATCAATATTATAAAGCTATAGGACAGGAAGCGAGCTTTTTCGATATGTTTTGGTTTGGATTTCTAAAAGTGTTACCAATTATTATTGTAAGTTATGTGTCGGGTTTAACGGTAGAGTTTATTTTTGCTCAGATTAGGCATCACGAAGTAAACGAAGGTTTTTTAGTCAGCGGTATGCTTATCCCCCTGATAATGCCGGTAAATATTCCCTTATGGATGGTTTCGGTTGCTACTATTTTTGCTGTAATTTTTGGCAAAGAAGTTTTTGGTGGAACAGGCATGAATATTTTTAATCCTGCACTACTGGCAAGAGCATTTGTGTTTTTTGCTTATCCAAAACAAATTTCGGGCGACTTGCCATGGACTTACGGTTTAACTCAAGGCATTCAAACTGTTGACGGCTTTTCGGGAGCAACACCATTGGCCAATGCAGCAGCTCATGCAATAGAACGAATTCCCGATAATTGGACTTTATTTGTGGGGTTAATTCCTGGCTCTATTGGCGAAACATCGAAAATGGCAATTTTAATAGGAGCTGCCATATTATTGTTTACGGGCATTGCCAATTGGAAAGTGATGATTAGTACTGTATTAGGCGGATTGTTTATGGGTTTTGTGCTTAATGTCTTTGCTGTGAATCCATTTATGGAAATATCGCCAATAACCCATTTGTTAATGGGTGGTTTTTTATTTGGTGCTGTATTTATGGCAACCGATCCGGTTACCGCATCACAAACCGAAACAGGTAAATACATATATGGCTTTTTAATAGGTGTAATAGCAATTCTTATTCGTGTATTAAATCCTGCATACCCCGAAGGAATGATGTTGGCTATTTTGTTTATGAATGCATTTGCTCCGCTCATAGATCATTATGTAGTAGAAGCAAATATTAAGCGAAGAATGAAACGATGGAATCAAACAACTGTAAAATCTTAACCGTATGCATAGCAATAGATATATTATCATTTATTCGACAATAATGGTTGTATTAGTTGCCACATTTTTAACCATAGTGGCTATAGGACTTAAACCAAAACAAGACTACAATAAACGTGTAGAGAAGATGCAAAATATTTTAGCTTCGGTACATATTCCATCTACTACTAAAAATGCAGAAAAATTGTTTAAGCAATATATTGTAGATCAGTTTGTTATTAATATCAGAAATGAAAAACAAAACCAAATAAATGCTTTTGATGTAAATGTTGAAAAAGAACGTAAAACAGCCGTCGAGAAGCGTTTATTGCCAGTGTATGTGTGCAAAACAGAAAATCAGGAAATAAAATATATTATTCCTGTTTATGGTAAAGGCTTGTGGGGTCCCATTTGGGGATACATTGCGCTCAATGAAGATAAAAACACAGTATTTGGTGCATTTTTCGACCACAAAGGTGAAACGCCTGGCTTAGGAGCCGAAATCTCGACCATTGAATTTCAAAATCAGTTTAAAAATAAAAAAATTTTTGATGAACAAGGGAATTACAAATCAATAAAAGCAATCAAAGGTGGTGCAGCATCTACTGACAATCATGGTGTAGATGCTATTTCGGGCGGAACAATAACAAGCGACGGATTAAGCAAAATGTTGTACGACGATTTGAAATTATATGAAACATTTCTTAAAAGTAAAAATTAACATGTATGGAAAATAAAGAATCGATATTTTCGCCAAAAATAATTAAAACATTTTTAGGTCCGTTAAACCAAAATAATCCTATTTCGGTACAGGTTTTGGGAATTTGCTCGGCGTTGGCTGTTACGGTTCAGCTAAAACCTGCGTTGGTGATGGCATTGTCGGTAACAATAGTTACAGGCTTTTCGAGTTTAATTATTTCTTTGCTTCGTAATACCATCCCTTCACGAATACGAATTATTGTTCAATTAGTTGTTATTGCAACATTGGTCATTATTGTCGATCAATTACTTAAAGCCTATGTGTACGATGTAAGCAAAAAACTATCGGTATTTGTAGGGCTTATCATTACAAATTGTATTATTATGGGAAGGTTAGAAGCGTATGCGTTGGGCAATAAACCATGGCCTTCGTTTGTAGATGGAATAGCCAATGGGATGGGATATGGGATCATATTAATAATGGTAGGCTTTATTAGAGAGTTGTTTGGAAGTGGGAAAATCTTAGGAATGAGTGTAATTCCCGACTCGTTATATCAAATTGGTTACGAAAATAACGGATTGATGATATTGCCGCCGATGGCATTGATTTTAATCGGTGTTATTATTTGGATACATCGAAGCTGGAATAAGACATTAATTGAAAAATAAACGATTATGGAACATTTGATCAACATATTTGTAAAGTCTATATTTATTGAGAATATGATATTTGCCTATTTTTTAGGCATGTGTTCATATTTAGCTGTATCGAAAACTGTAAAAACCAGTAACGGATTAGGTATTGCAGTAATTTTTGTTTTGGTCATTACAGCTCCACTCAATTATTTGTTGAATAATTACATTCTCAAAGAAGGAGCACTTGCATGGTTAGATCCTGCTTATGCCGAAGTAGATTTAAGTTATCTGAGTTTTATTGTTTTTATAGCAACTATTGCCGCAATGGTTCAGCTGGTAGAAATGTTTGTCGAAAAATTTTCGCCTTCGTTGTATAATGCGTTGGGAATCTTTTTGCCTTTAATAGCTGTAAATTGTGCAATTTTAGGCACGTCGCTATTCATGCAAGAGCGCGATTATAGTTCCATATTCGAGGTGTTAGCTTTTGCAACTGGCTCGGGAATAGGCTGGTGGCTGGCCATTGTTTCGTTGGCAGCTATTCGAGAAAAGATGCGATATTCGAACGTTCCTGCACCATTGCGAGGATTAGGAATAACATTCATTTTAACCGGCTTAATGGCTATTGCTTTTATGAGTTTTATGGGTATTCATCTTTAAAAAACATGTTAAATTATGATTATAGCAAAAGTTTTGTTTAGCACAACGTTACTATTGGGAGCAATATTCTTTTTTATTGTGATTTTGTCATTAGTGTTGATGTTGTTGTATGCTAAATCGAAATTAACACAAAGCGGACCTGTAAAAATTACTATAAACGACGAAAAAGTAATAGAAACAACAGCAGGTAGTTCTTTGTTGACAACGTTATCGAATCAAAAAATATTTTTACCATCGGCATGTGGCGGTGGTGGTACTTGTGGTATGTGTAAATGCCAGATTATTGAAGGAGGAGGCGAAATATTACCAACAGAAGTAGGCTTTTTTTCGAGGAAACAAATATTGCAAAATTGGCGATTAGGCTGTCAGGTAAAGGTTAAAAATGATATGAAGATCGTTGTTCCCGAAGAAGTTTTGGGAATTAAGAAATGGGAATGCGAAGTGGTTTCGAACAAAAATGTAGCAACATTTATTAAAGAGTTTGTTGTAAAATTGCCCGAAGGAGAAAGATTGCATTTTAAATCGGGCGGATATATTCAAATTGATGTGCCTAAATGCGAAGTAGATTTCTCGAAAGACATATACGTAGAAGAAGAATTCCGCGATGAATGGGATAAGTATAATATGTGGAGCTTAAAAATGGTTAATAAAGAAGAAACTTTTCGTGCATATTCTATGGCCAATCACCCTGCCGAAAATGATATTATCATGTTAAATGTACGAATAGCAACGCCTCCATGGGATAAAAATACCAATTCGTTTATGAAAGTCAATCCGGGAGTATGCAGCTCGTATATTTTTAGTCGAAAACCTGGCGACAAGGTATGGATTAGCGGTCCGTATGGCGAGTTTTTTATCAAAGAAACCAACCGCGAAATGATGTTTATTGGCGGAGGGGCAGGAATGGCTCCAATGCGCTCGCATATTTTCGATTTATTCCTAACCAAACGAACAACAAGAAAAGCTACTTTTTGGTATGGAGCACGTTCAAAACGCGAAATATTTTACGAAGAACATTTTAGAAAAATAGAACAAGAATTTCCGAACTTTAAATTCATGATTGCTTTATCCGAACCCAAACCCGAAGACAACTGGACAGGATTGACAGGCTTTATTCATCAGGTAATTTATGATCAGTATTTGAGTAAGCACGAGGCTCCCGAAGATATTGAATATTATTTATGCGGTCCGCCAGCAATGAATGCAGCAGTGCTTAAAATGCTTGACGATTTAGGTGTGCCCAATGAAATGATTGCTTTTGACGATTTTGGTGGTTAGTTTATATGCCACCCTATTATGGTAATATCATCGGTTTGAGGATATTTTTCGTTGCCGTAAGTTCGCCATTGTTCTAAAGTAGTAAAAAGCATATCTTTTTGGCGTGGTAATGGTTCGTGAGCAATTTGCAAAAGAGTTTCTTTAAGTCGCTTGCGGAGAAATTTTTTTCCCAAAGTTCCGCCAAACTGATCGCCATAACCATCTGTAGTAAAATACAGAGTATCTTCCTTTGATAATGTTAGGGTATGTTTGTTAAAAGGAATCATGTTCGTATGAAAGCCAACAGGCATTTTATCGGGTTGTAGTTCAATAATTTCAAATTGTGCATAGTCAGCTTTTCTAATAATATACAAAGGATTATTAGCCCCGGAATAGGAAAGTTCTCGGGTATCTGTGTTATAAATAACAAAAATCATGTCCAGTCCGTCTTTCATTTTTACAGAATGCTCATTAAGTTTAAATGATTGAATAATGTGCGATCGTAATATTTCCATTGTTTGAGCAGTGTCTTTCAGGTTGTTTTTATGGAATTGTTCGTTAAGAAACGAAACAGCCATCATGCTCATAAAAGCTCCCGGAACACCGTGTCCTGTGCAATCGGCAACAGCAAAATAAATATAGGGCTGTTGTTGTTTAATCCAGTAGAAATCTCCGGAAACGATATCACGAGGCATAAATAGCACAAAGCATTGACCCAGAATGTTTTTAACAACAATTTCGTCAGGAATAACAGCTTTTTGAATACTTTCTGCATAATATATGCTATCTTTTAATGCTTTATGGTAGGCTTCTATTTGTGTTTTTTGTTTTATCACAATATCGCGTTGTTCGGCTATTTCGTCTCGTTGCAAAGCAATTTCTTCTTTTTGTTTAGATATTTGGTAATTTTTTACTTTCAACTGGCGATTATGAATTTGGTTGATACGCAGAAAATATGCAACTACAGACAATAACACAACAAGTAAAACAGAAACGGAAATAATGGCATAAATGGTTGTTTGTTGTCGTTTGTTTTCGGCTTGCTGTGCTTCGATAGTTTTTAGATTTAATGCTTTTTCATGGTTTAATTTTTCAATAAGGCGTTGTTGTTTTTCGGTTTTATATAATGCTTCGGCTTCGGCAATGGCTTTCGACTTTTCTTGCGAAAATAAACTGTCGCGACTTTCTACATAAATTCGGGCAAAATTGATAGCTTTTTGGTATTGTTTAAGGTTGTAATATGCTTGCATTAAGCATCGTGCTGCCATGTTTTTTGAATGAAGCGAACCAATTTTTTCATTTAGACGATATGCTTGTTTGGCATATTCCAATGCTTCATACACCCATTGAATGTTTTTTTCTTGTGAAGAATCGTATTTGGTTATTAAGCATTCGGATAAATTAACCAGAGAAATAATTATTCCATTTGTGTCTTTTATTGAGTTCAGTACACGCAAGGCTTGTTTGTAATAATAAATTGCTTCGTCATATCTTGATTGTTCAAATATGAGGATCCCAATATTAATGAGCGTGTTGGAAATTGACGATGAGTCGCCGTATTTTTTAAAGGTAGATAATGCTTGTTTGTATAAGGACTCGGCTAATGAAAATTTTTGCTGATTTTTATATAATATTGCCATGTTGTGCTGAACCCGTGCAATGAAATATTCTTTGCCAAGCTTTTCAAAAAAATGTTTCGATTTTTGATAGGCCGATATGGCTTTGTTGTTTTCTTTTTGTATGGTGTATAAGTTGGCAAGATTCATGTAAACATTGGCAAGTCCACCTTCATCGTTAATTTTTTCATAAAGTTTTAGAGCTTCCAATTGATATACGACGGCTTTGTCGAATAATGACTTTTGAAAATAATAAACTCCTATGTTTGAAAAACAAGCAGCTTGAGCTTTAATGTTTTTGGTTATTCGGGCAAATGCTAACGATTGATTTAATAATTTTTCAATAGGCTTTTGATGTAAATTATTGTTGATGTAAATAATGGCTTTGTATCGCAAAGCTTTCGATAATATATCGGCATAAGTTAAAATTTCTTGTGTCGATAGTTTTTTATTATTACGTAAATGCTTGTTGGCAATTTTCTCTGCTAATGTATAATAATATTCGGCAGAGTCGGTAGATATATATTCGTAATAATCGCCGCAAGCCAAGTAAAGTAAGCAACGGGAAGTGTCGTGTTTGGCAAGGGGAATGCTGTTTAAAAGAGAGTCAATTTGAGCAAAGGAATGAACGTTAAATGTAAAAACAACGAATAGGAGAAAGATTAAATTTCGTAACATACGAACTTTATACGCTGCTATCGCTAATGGGGTTACTATCGTCTAAAATATTTTTAGCTTCTTGTTCGGGAAGTTCGCTAATGGCATGCAACTTGCTCCGTATTTGGCGAGTTCTTGTGCCTACAAGTTTTTCAATATCTTCACTGGCTTTATCCAGGTTATTTTTAGCTTTAACCAGAACATCTTCGAACTTATTAAATTCTGTTTTTACGGCTTGTAATATTTTCCAAACTTCACTGCTTCGTTTTTCAATGGCTAATGTACGGAACCCCATTTGTAGGCTGTTGAGTAAAGCCGCTAATGTAGTAGGACCTGCAACAATAATTTTGTGTGTACGGCTTAATTCTTCGATTAATGAAGGCTGACGAACAACTTCGGCATATAGACCTTCGACGGGTAAAAATAATATTCCAAATTCGGTAGTATTGGGGGGATTAATGTATTTATCGTGTATATCTTTTGCTGATTTTTTAATAGCATTTTGCAATTGTGTAGTGCATGATTTTATTTCGTCGGGATTAGAAGAGTTATAAGCATCGAGCAAACGCAAATAATCTTCCATAGGAAATTTTGAATCAATAGGCAAGTAAACAGGCTTATGCGGATCTTCTTTGCCCGGTAAAACGATGGCATATTCAACGACTTCGCTTGTATTGGGCTTTGTACGAACATTTTTTTCGTATTGTCCTGGCGAAAGAATATTTTCTAAAATAGCTCCCAATTGTATTTCGCCTATAATACCACGTTGCTTTACGTTCGATAAAACTTTTTTTAAGTCGCCTACATCTGAGGCTAAATTTTGCATTTCTCCTAATCCTTTATGAACTTGTTCTAAACGCTCGCTTACTAGTTTAAACGATTCACTTAATCGTTTTTCTAAGGTTGATTGCAGTTTTTCGTCAACCGTTGCTCGCATTTCTTCGAGTTTTTTGTTGTTTTCGGTTTGAATGGTTTCGAGTCGTTTTTCAACCGTTTCGCGAACTTTTTCGAGTTTGTTTTCGGTATCTTGTCTCATTTGTTCGTGACTTCGCAATAAATCGCTGAATTTTTGTGCTTGATATTCGTTAAAATCTTTTATGCTCTGGTTTAAAGAATCTTGAAAAGCTTTTAATTGGCGATTCATGTCTTCTTTGTTTTCAATAAATTTTTGCTGAATTTGTTCTTGAAAAAGTTTAAATTGTTCGTTAAAAATTCTGGATAATTCTTGTACTTGCTTAGAAAAAAAGTCGAATTGCTCATTTTGTTTATTCCCTAATTGTAAAATATTTTTCGAAAGGATATCGCTCAATGAAGCAATGCTATTTATGAGTTCTTGGCGATTGGAGCGAAATTCTTCCCGCTGATTGATCTCAATTCGTTGAATGTTGGAGTTTAGATTGTCAAAAATATTTTTCCAATCGGTGTTTTGATTGCTCTTAATTTTTTGAATTAAAATATAAACTGCCAATAAAAGGCTAAGCCAAATTAGTCCAAGCAATATAAAAATTGTCATAAATGATAAGTTTTTTACAAAAATACTACAAAATTACATGTATTGAAATCCAATTATTAATAAAAATATGCCATAATATTTTATGAAACAACAATAAAATAGAAATAGATAATTAAAAAATATTACACGGGCAATCCAAGCCAACTTAAAGGCAATTCATTGAATTTATAGTGACAGTTTACGCTTTGAATATAATTTAAAACATCTTTGTATTCGGGTTTTTTAAACCAATCGTTTAAAACATAAACATATTCTACTCTATAGCCGAGAGGGGTAACTAACTTTAAATATTGTTTTCTTTTGAAATCGCATGTTTGCAATTTTTCATCTACAGAACCCGGAACTTGCTGGTATTTTACTTCGATTATAAAAAGCGTTTCTCTAATTATTACTAAAATCGCATCGTCGGGCAATAGTTTTGGTTATTCCATTGTTGGATAAGAAATATGGAGGATCGGCAAATATCATGTCAAATAATCCGTTTGGATATTTTTTTAACAAAATATCCATAAAATCAATACAATTCATTAAAAATAGCCATACACCATTTTTTCTCATCAGCAAAAACACTATTTTCTTTAGGGAGGTGATAAATATTATTTTGATGCTGGTTCATGGTATAGCTAACGTTTTGCGGCTTTGCGTAGGTGGGATTTTAACTGCACCACACTTCAAACAAGCACAAATGTAAGTAAACAGCATTTTACTACAAATTAGCACATCAGCCCCGCTTTTCGCCAAGCCGATGTTGTGTATCATTGTTCTTTGTTTCAAAGTCAAACAGTTTCGGACTTACTTCAATGATAGTTTTCTTTTTTTTCTGCACAAATTCCAACCGATATTCCTCTGCAATTTTACCGTTGTTTGCCAAACGGTCTTGTATCATTTTGTAGTATTCGGGGTGCAGT
>JAOADU010000067.1 GCA_026417155.1 Bacteroidales bacterium
AATTGTGGTTCATCGAGCACTATTAATATTACTGTTTTACAAAGTCCAAATGCTACAGCTCAATCAAATGCACCTATTTGCGAAGGTCAATCGCTCCAATTAAATGCTAATAGTGTTTCGGGTGCATCTTATTCATGGTCAGGACCTAATGGTTATAGTAGTTCACAGCAAAACCCTGTGATAAACAATACTTCTATAAATAATGCCGGAATGTATACAGTAACTATTACTGATAATAATCAATGTACAGCTGTTTCAAGTATTAATGTAGTAATTAATCCAGCACCCAATGTAAGTTTAACTTCAAATAATCCTGTTTGTTCGGGTTCTACATTAAATATCAATGCAACACAAGGGTATAGTTCTTATTCGTGGTCGGGACCCAATGGATTTCAATCGTCGCAATCATCAATCAGTATTCCCAATGTGAGTGTTCAGCAATCGGGAACATATACTGTAACAGTTACTAGCTCTAATGGTTGTACAAAAGTAGAATCTGTAGTGATAAATGTATTAAATTTCAATGCTGGATTATTAACCATAAATAGTGTTTCACCATCGTGTTCATATTCAAACAATGGTTCTATTCAAATATTTGTAACAGGTGGGAATCCACCATATACCTATCATTGGTCGCATAATCCATCGTTAAATTCAAATATAGCCAATAATTTATCAGGAGGTTATTATGCTGTTACAATAACCGATGCTAACAATTGTAACATAGATACATTAGTTAATTTACAGGCACCTCAGGCTATTCAGGCTACTTCCACAATAAACAATCCTACATGTTTTGGTGCGAATAACGGTTCTATTAGCTTGAATATATCAGGTGGTACGCCTACATATAATGTACTTTGGAGCAACAATATGTCGGGTACTCAAATACAAAATATTGGTCCTGGGATTTATTCTGCAACAATTACCGATAATAATCAATGCACTTACACTTTAAATAATATTCAAGTTATTGAACCTGCAGAATTAATATTGTCATTGCAAGCAACACACAATCAATGTCCGGGCGACAATAATGCTTCTGCATCTGTGAATGTTACGGGAGGAATTCCACCATACACGTATCAATGGAATACTGGACAAACATCTTCTACAATAAACAATATCAACGGAGGGTACCACGTAGTTACCATTACCGATGCCAACTTATGTCAAAAGGTTGATAGTATTTTAGTATTGTCGCCTTTAAACATTGTTAACAATTTTACAATTGATAAAGATACGATTAATGGAGTTGCTTCAATAAACAATAATGTAACAGGAGGAACACCTCCATATCAATATGCCTGGTCGAATGGGCAAAATACAGAAGATTTAATAAATGTAGAAGCCGGTACTTATTATCTAACAATAACGGATGCTGCGAATTGTACGTTCATAGACACTTTTGACATAAAGTTACCTATTATAATACCTTCGTTATTTACGCCCAATGGTGATGGAGTAAATGATAAATTTTCCATAAAAAACATACATATCATTCCAAAAGTAAAAATTGAAATTTATAACCGTTGGGGACACAGGTTGTTTACATTCAACGGAACGGGTTTACAATATGCCGATTTAAGCAATCAGTGGGATGCAAAACATAATGGAAAAGAATTACCTATGGGTTCGTATGTATATATAGTTGTTGTAAATGATACAGATGTATATAATGGAGTGGTTTCTATATTACGGTAATTTTTTTAAAAAAAGTATGAAAATATTTGATTATTAAATAAAAAATTACTTTCTTTGCAGTCCAAAAATTGTAATTACATTTAGTGGTATGTCAAGGGTTTGTCAAATTACTGGAAAAAAAGCGATGGTTGGGCACAATGTATCCCATGCAAACAATCGCACAAAACGCAGATTTTATCCTAATCTGCAAAACAAAAAGTTCTTTTTACCCGAAGAGAATCGTTGGATAGAATTAAAAGTTTCAGCACAAGGATTACGCGTAATTTCCAAAAAAGGTTTAAAGAAAGCTTTAGAAGAAGCAAAAGAAAAAGGTTATATCAAAAATTACTAATATAATGTAGTATATGGCAAAGGCAAAAAAAGGAAATAGGGTACAAGTAATTTTAGAATGTACAGAGCAAAAAGATTCGGGAGTACCTGGAATATCACGATATATTACCACAAAGAATAAAAAAAATACACCCGAACGTCTTGAATTAAAAAAATATAATCCATATCTGAAAAGAGTTACATTACATAAAGAAATTAAATAAGTAGAATTATGGCAAAGAAAGCTGTAGCATCATTCAAATCTGGTGGCCAAAATAAAAATTTTGTTAAAGTAATTCGAATGGTAAAATCTGAAAAAACTGGCGCCTATGAGTTTAAAGAAGAAATGGTAGGAACAGATTACGTGAAAGAATATTTATCGAAAAAATAATTGAAATTTTTTTTATGATGCGAAGAGCTTTCTTTCTTTAAATGAAAGAAAGCTCTTTGTTTTTAAAATTATACAAATATGGGATTTTGGGGTCTATTTTCAAAAGAAAAAAAAGAAAGCCTCGATAAAGGTTTAGAGAAAACAAAAGAAGGCTTTTTTAAACGTATTACCCGACTCATTGTCGGAAAAACTACTGTAGATGATGAAACGCTCGATGAACTAGAGGAAATTTTAATCAGTGCCGATGTAGGAGTAGAAACGACAATAACAATAATAAAAAATATTCAGCAACGGGCTGCAAAAGAAAAATTCTTAAATACAGACGAATTGAATCAAGCCATTAAAGAAGAAATTGCAGCACTAATGAAAGATGCTGAAGGATTGAAAGACTTTTCGTTTTGCGAACAACACAAACCCTATGTTATTATGGTTGTTGGTGTTAACGGTGTAGGAAAAACAACAACTATTGCCAAATTGGCTTATCACTTTAAATCGTTGGGTAAAAAAGTATATTTAGGAGCTGCCGATACATTTCGTGCAGCAGCTGTAGAACAATTGACAATTTGGGCAGAACGAGTAGGAGTGCCTATTATCAAACAACAAATGGGGGCAGATCCGGCTTCTGTAGCTTATGATACACTAAATTCGGCTGTAAAAAATGAGGCTGATGTGGTTATTATCGATACAGCAGGACGATTGCATAACAAAATCAATTTAATGAATGAGCTTTCGAAGATTAAACGTGTGATGCAAAAAGTAATACCTAATGCACCACACGAAGTTCTACTAATTCTCGATGCTACAACAGGTCAAAATGCTTTCGAGCAAGCGAAGCAATTTACAATGGCTACCGATGTAAATGCAATATGTGTTACAAAGCTCGATGGAACTGCTAAGGGTGGAGTGGTTATAGGTATTTCGCATCAATTTAATGTTCCTGTAAAATACATAGGTATTGGCGAAAAAATGACCGATTTACAATTATTCGATAAGTATGCATTTGTAGAATCGTTGTTTACTTAATTGCATGAAGAAAAGGGTAGGTTTTATTACACTGGGTTGCTCAAAAAATGTTGTCGATACAGAAAAAATTGCAGCACACATCAATCAAAATGCATATGTTATTCTTTTTTTAGATAAGCCTGAACCTGTAAATGTTTTAATAATAAACACCTGTGGCTTTATTTTAGATGCAAAAAAAGAATCGATCGAAACCATATTGCATGCAATTGAATTAAAAAAAAATAAACAAATTAACAAAATATATGTAACCGGTTGCTTATCAACACGATATTTAGACGAATTAAAAAGTGAAATACCCGAAGTAGATTCGTGGTTTACAGTACATAATTTTCAAACCATTGCAGATTATTTAAACCAATCATCGTCGGTAAGTGATAAACATTTTCGTTACTTAAGTACACCTACACATTACGCATATTTAAAAATTGCAGAGGGATGCAACAGAAAATGCTCATTCTGTGCAATTCCTATAATTCGAGGTCGTTACCATTCTGAGCCCATAGAACATTTAATTGCAGAAGCAAAAGAATTAGCATCAAAAGGTGTAAAAGAGTTAATATTGGTTGCACAAGATTTAACATATTACGGAATTGATATTCAGAAAAGACCCTTATTAGTTAATTTATTGCGGCAAATATCCCATATTGATGGTATTGAATGGATAAGACTTCAATACACTTATCCACAAAATTTTACAAATGAATTAATAGAAGAAATTCGCACCAATCCTAAGATTTGTAAATACATAGATATTCCTATACAACATATAAGCGAACGCATGCTTAAGTTGATGCGAAGGAATCATTCTCAAAAAACGTTGAAAAGTTTATTATATAAATTGAGAGAGCGTATTCCTCAGATACATTTACGTACTACTGTCATTATTGGTCATCCTGGCGAAACTAAAAAAGATTTTAACGAGTTGCTCGATTTTATAAAGGAATTTGAATTTGAAAAATTAGGAGCATTTGCATATTCACACGAAGAAAACACATATGCGGCAACCCACTTCAAAGACAATATTACTAATAAAGTTAAACAAGAACGGCTGAACTTACTTATGGAAATTCAGCAAGAAATAAGTTATAAAAAAAATAAAAATTTAATTGGAACTTTTCAGCGTGTAATTATTGATCGAAAAGAGAATGATTTTTTTATAGGACGGACTCAATTTGATTCGCCCGATGTAGATAATGAAACTCTTATTTATACTACTCAATCGTTACAACACGGACACTTTTATGATGTAAAAATAACAGATGCTTTTGAATTTGATTTAATTGCGCAAATGAAATAATTTATAGTTACAAATAATACGTTAAGTATGTTATTTTTTGACTTGAATAATTTGCATTCCTTTAAGTACTCCTTCTTTGTTTTCAGGGATTAAATGATGATGACGTTTGGGCAAAGATTTTTCTAATCCTTTTATTACATTTTCGACCGAAACAATCGGTTTTACTTTGATGTATCCACCCAGTACAATCATATTAAAAATTTTTGTATTACCCATATTAGCAGCTTCTTCTGTGGCTTCAATACTATAAATATTAATATCTGTTCGTGTGGGATGACGGGTAATACCGTTTGGATCGTATATTAAGGTACCGCCGGGTTTTACAGTGTTTTCGAATTTATCGAGCGAAGGTTGATTTAGAATAATAGCTGTATCGTATTCATTAACAATGGGCGAACTGATTCGTTCGGTGCTTAAAATAACTGTAACGTTAGCTGTGCCACCTCGCATTTCAGGACCGTACGAAGGCATCCAACTTACTTCCATTTGCTGCATTATACCCGAATATGCCAAGATTTTTCCCATGGATAATACGCCTTGTCCGCCAAAACCTGCTATAATAATTTCTTCTGTCATATGGTTAATGTTTTTTACTATTAAACTTTTTCAGATTGTGGAACTTTTATATCTCCTAATGGATAATATGGAAACATATTTTCTTCCATCCATTTATTGGCTTGTACAGCATTCATTTTCCAGCCCGAATTGCAATTCGATACAAATTCTACAAAACACAAGCCTTTATTATGTTTGGAATATTCAAAAGCATTTCTTACTGCTTTTTTTGCTTTTCTAACAGCATTTGGGGTATGAACAGCCTGACGGGTAACATAATATGTACCTTGCAATTGTGCTACCAATTCGGTAATTTTTAATGGATTACCCATTATTTTAGTGTCTCTTCCAAAAGGACAGGTAGAAGCTTTCATGCCAGGTAAGGTTGTAGGTGCCATTTGACCACCTGTCATTCCATATATTCCGTTGTTAACAAAGAAAATGATAAAATTCTCGCCTCTGTTACACGCATGAATTGTTTCGGCAGTTCCAATAGCTGCTAAATCTCCATCGCCTTGATATGTAAAGACAAATCTGTCGGGTAAAAGACGTTTAATAGCGGTTGCAAGGGCAGTAGCACGACCATGAGCTGCTTGTTGCATGTCTATATCCATAAATTCATATGCAAGTACCGAACAACCAACGGGTGCTATTCCTATAGTTTTATCTTGAATATTCATTTCTTCTACTACTTCCATGATTAAGCGATGAATTGTTCCATGCCCACAACCAGGACAATATGATAAGGGTTTGTCGGTTAGCAATGGAGTACGACGATATACTATATTCTCGGGTTTAATGATATCTTTTATTTCCATAGCCATATCTTATTTTATTAACAAATTTTTAACTGCTTCTAATACTTCGGTTGGTGTGTGAATTACACCTCCAGTACGTCCGAAATGATATACTGGAATACGGCAATTTACCGAAAGTTTAACATCTTCGACCATTTGACCTGCACTCATCTCAACTGCTAGCATGCCTTTTACTTGATTAGCCAATTCGTTTAGGCGTTTGCTGGGGAATGGGAATACAGTAATAGCGCGGAGTAAGCCTAATTTTATGCCTTCGGCTCTTGCTAAATCTATAGTTTTTTGACAAATTCGTGCGCTCGAACCATAAGCAACTATTAAATATTCTGCATCGGCAGTTTGAATTTCTTCGTAACGCACATCTTCTTCTTCCATTCGTTTATATTTATCCATTAATTTGAGCACATGGCGTTCTTGCTTATATTGATCAAGATCGAGTGATGTAATGATATTGCGTTGGCGATGAGGTTTTTTGCCTGTTGTAGCCCATGGACATTGTTTTTCTACTTCTTCGATGGTGCGACGGGGTATCGGGTCAAATAGCTCAACTTTTTCCATCATTTGCCCTATTACACCATCACTTAATATCATAACAGGATTACGATATTTGAAAGCCATTTCTTTTGCAATGAGGACAAAATCGCACATTTCTTGTACAGAAGATGGAGCTAATACATACATTCTATAATCGCCATGCCCACCACCTTTGGTTGCTTGAAAATAGTCGCTTTGTGCGGGTTGTATATCACCAAGTCCAGGACCACCACGAGCCACATTCAAGACTATTAAAGGCAATTCGGCGCCTGCCATGTATGATATACCTTCCATTTTTAAACTAATTCCAGGACTCGATGATGAAGTGGCAGGTAAAAAGCCCGCTCCGGCAGCACCATAACACATATTTATCGATGCTACTTCGCTTTCGGCTTGTAATACTACCATTCCAGTAGTTTCATAAGGCTTTGCTGCCATTAAATATTCAATAACCTCCGATTGAGGAGTAATTGGATATCCAAAATAAGCATCTACACCAGCACGAATACAGGCTTCGGCAAATGCTTCGTTTCCTTTCATTAAACGTAATTCTCCCATATGATGCTTTTTATACAGTTTCGGCTTTAACTCTATAAACGGTTATTACGCCATCGGGGCAAACAATAGCACAATTTGTGCATCCTGTACATTCTTCGGGAACATGCATATATGCATAGTGATAACCCTTTCCGTTTACTTCTTTGGCAAGTTGAATGACATCTTGAGGACATGCGGGGACACACACACCACAGCCTTTGCATTTTTCGACGTCAACCACAATAGCACCTCTAACTTTAGCCATAAAATATTGTTTTTAATTAGTGATTTTTAAGAAAGCCAAAAGTAGTTTTTCTGTAAAAAAAAACAAATGCTTTTTAGCAGGAAAATAATTTTTTTAGTTGTTTAAAAAATTATTTATGAGAGAGAACAAAAACGTCATACAAGTATAATTATTGATTTTTAAGTCAATACATTAGATGCATTTTTTCTTTATTTCTCCATTCGGCATCGTATTTATTATCAGAGAAGTAAATGATTAAATCAGCATCATATTTCGATTCTACAAAAAATATTTTCTTTTTTGCGTCATACTTATTATCAGCAAAATACCATAGCCCTTTGTTATCTGTGGCGTCATATTTGGAAGATACTTTATACACAATTAAGTCAGCGTCGTATTTATTTTCAGTAACGTACACCTTAATATCAGCATCGTATTTTGAATTGCAGCTATAAACGATTTGACCTGTTACATAATTTGTAAATAGCCAAAAGAAAAAAACAGAAAATAACAATTTCATATTTAGTACATTAAATGTTGTTTATCTTTTTTTTGCCAACCGGCATCGCTTTTGTAATCGGAAAAGTAAATGATTAAATCGGCGTCGCTTTTGTAATCAACAAAATAAATCTTTTTTTTAGCATCGCTTTTATACTGTGCAAAGTACCACAAGCCATTATTTCCTACAGCATCACTTTTGTATTTACATTTATATACCACAAGATCGGCATCGCTTTTATATTTTGAGACATAAACTTTTACATCAGCATCGCTTTTGTATTGACAGGTATAAACAACTTGACCAAAAAAGCTTATGGATACTACCATAAAAATTGTGCATAAAATAATTGTTTTACTTTTCATATAGCATTAATTTTTTTAAATGATTACATATACAAAAATAGTTCCTTTTTTTAATATTCAAAAAAAGAAATAAGCAAGCAAAATATATAATCATTATTGCGAAAATAAATAAATACACTTTAGATGCCAGTAGTACTTACTAACTCCAATATCCAGTCGGTGATAAATCAATTCATATGTAGATAGAAAAAAATACATTTAAAAAATGTGATTTTTACTATCTTTGCACTTTTAAAATTTTAATATATGTCGAAGCTGTTTAGGGAATATAAGAATTTAGATTTACCGTCAATAAATAAAGAAATATTATCGTGGTGGGACGAACATAATACATTTCAACAAAGTATAGAAATACGGAAAGATTCTCCCAGTTTTATATTTTACGAGGGTCCGCCATCGGCGAATGGTACACCCGGAATACATCATGTCATGGCGCGTACCATAAAAGACTTATTTTGTCGCTACAAAACAATGAAAGGTTTCAGGGTAGATCGAAAGGCAGGATGGGATACTCATGGATTACCCGTAGAACTTGGTGTTGAAAAAGCTCTGGGAATAAAGAAAGAAGATATTGGAAAAAAGATATCGGTAGAAGAATATAACGAGCATTGCCGAAAAGATGTAATGAAATATACCGACGAATGGGAAGAGTTGACGAGAATTATGGGTTATTGGGTAGATATGTCCGACCCTTACATTACATATGATAATAAATACATAGAATCGTTGTGGTGGCTGCTCAAACAACTATACGAAAAAGGACTGTTATATAAAGGTTACACAATTCAACCCTATTCACCTGCAGCAGGTACAGGTTTAAGTACGCACGAACTAAATCAACCTGGTTGCTACAGAAATGTAAAAGATACATCATTAACGGCACAATTTAAAATCATTCGAAATCAAGATTCAGAGTTTTTATTCGAACAAACAGAAACCGATGTATTTATACTGGCATGGACAACTACACCTTGGACTTTACCCTCAAATACAGCATTAGCCGTGGGTGAAGGTATTGAATATGCCGAAATTCTAACTTTCAATTCATACACAAAACAAAAAATTACGGTTGTTTTAGCTGTAGATAGAATACCTGTTTATTTTAACGAAAAAGGCTTAACTGAAGATATAGACACTTTTAATGAACAATCGAAAATCATACCATATAAAGTACTTCAAACATTTAAAGGAGAGAGGTTAAGTAATATTCGTTACGAACAACTTATACCATGGCATAAACCTGCCAATGGCGATGCTTTTAAAGTAATTATTGGCGATTTTGTTACTACCGATGATGGAACAGGAATAGTTCACATTGCTCCAAGTTTTGGTGCCGACGATTTTCGCATGGCAAAGCAATATGGCTTAGCTTCGCTCACACTTGTCGATAAACAAGGAAAATTTATTGAAGGCTGCGGTCATTTAAGTGGACGATATGTAAAGCAGGAATATGAAGAAAATGAAGAAAAAGCCTCGTCCGACTCCGTAGATGTTGAAATTGCCATAATGTTGAAAAAAGAAAATAAAGCATTCAAAATAGAAAAATACGAACATAGCTATCCGCATTGTTGGCGTACAGACAAGCCTATTATTTATTATCCGCTCGACTCGTGGTTTATTAAAACGACTGCGTTTAAACAACGTATGATTGAATTAAACAAAACAATTAACTGGCAACCTCCTCACACAGGGAGCGGACGTTTTGGACAATGGCTTGAAAATTTAGTTGATTGGAATTTATCTCGTTCACGTTTTTGGGGTACACCATTGCCTATTTGGGCAACTGAAGATTATAGTGAACTAAAATGTATTGGCTCTGTTGCAGAATTAAAGGCCGAAATTGAAAAAGCTATTGAAAAAGGCTTTATGCAACACAATCCTCTGAGAGAATATAAAGAAGGCAACTATTCAAAGGAAAATTATCAAACATTCGATTTACATAAACCTTTTGTTGATGAAATAGTATTAGTCTCAACTGATGGACGCCCCATGCGAAGGGAGCCCGATTTAATTGACGTTTGGTTCGATTCGGGAGCTATGCCGTATGCACAATGGCATTATCCCTTCGAACATGCAGAAGATTTTAATACACTTTTTCCTGCCGATTTTATTGCTGAGGGCGTAGATCAAACACGTGGATGGTTTTTTACACTGCATGCACTATCGGTAATGTTGTTCGATTCGGTGGCATATAAAAATATTGTGTCAAATGGGTTGGTTTTGGATAAAAATGGAAATAAAATGTCGAAACGTTTGGGAAATGCCATCGATCCATTCGAAATAATAAAGCAATATGGTGCCGATGTATTGCGTTGGTATATGATTACCAATTCTCAACCATGGGAAAATTTAAAATTCGATGTAGATGGATTAGACGAAGTTAAGCGAAAATTTTTTGGTACATTATATAATACATATTCGTTTTTTGCATTGTATGCTAATATTGATGGCTTTACATCACACGAACCCTTAATACCTTATGCCGAACGTTGCGAAATGGATAGATGGATATTGTCGGTATTGCATTCACTTATTCGAAATGTAGAAACGCATTATGAACTTTATGAACCAACCGAGGCAGGACGATTGATACAAGATTTTGTAATCGATCATCTGAGCAATTGGTATGTTCGTTTAAATAGAAAACGCTTTTGGGGTGGAGTTATGGATACTGATAAATTATCGGCTTATCAAACTTTGTATGAATGTTTGCTTACTGTTTCGAAATTAATGGCTCCTTTAGCACCATTTTATGCCGAAAAACTTTACCAAGATTTATACAGGTCAAGGGATAATCATACTACATCGGTGCATCATGCATTATTCCCCAAAGCAAATATTGAATATATTGACGCAGAATTGGAAGAAAGAATGCAACTTGCTCAAGAAATAACTTCTCTTATTTTATCGTTGCGACGTAAAGTTAATATCAAAGTACGTCAACCACTTAGCAGAGTTTTAATTCCATCTCTTTCATCAGAATTTGTTCAAAAGATTTTATCGGTAAAAGAAATTATTTTGGCGGAAGTAAATGTTAAAAGTATCGAATTTGTTGATATTAATTCTGGTATAATTATCAAGAAAGTAAAACCAAATTATAAAATATTAGGTTCAAAGTTAGGTAAACACATTAAAGAATTAGCTTCCAGATTAAATGCTTTAACGCAACAGGAAATTCAAGAAATTGAGCAAACAAGAAAATATCGTTTTGAAAATGAAAATGAAGTATTTGAAATCTCTGCCGATGAATTGGAAATTTTAACACAAGACATGCCGGGTTGGCAAGTAGCTTCGAAGGGATATATTACAGTTGCATTGGATGTTACTATTACCGATGAATTGAAGTATGAGGGCGTAGCTCGTGAGTTAATTAACAAAATACAAAATATTCGAAAAGAATCGGGTTTAGAAGTAACCGATAAAATTCAAATTCAAATACAAAAGCACGATTTAATCGAGAAGGCGATTGAAAAACATGGTAATTACATTGCAACACAAACATTAGCATCAGAAATAAAATTGTATGATAATTTGGAACAAAATTCGGCTAATTACGTAGAAATTGATAATAATTTAGAAATTCAGGTAAAAATATTGAAAGTTTAACCTAAAAACTCAATAATTATGGGCGAGAAAACAAGATACTCCGATGAAGAACTTCAGGAATTTAAGCAAATTATTCTTGAAAAATTAGAAAAAGCGAAAAAAGATTATGAACTATTAAAGCAAGCCTTAAATAATACGGATGGTAACGATACTACCGACACTTCTCCTACATTTAAAGCTTTGGAAGAAGGTGCTTCGGTATTATCGAAAGAAGAAGTAGGACGATTAGCTCAGCGTCAGCTTAAATTTATACAGCACTTAGAGGCAGCACTTGTTCGTATAGAAAATAAAACCTATGGTATATGCCGTGAGACCGGAAAACTGATTCCTAAAGAACGACTTAGAGCTGTACCCCATGCTACATTAAGCATTGAAGCAAAAAAGAATCAAAACAAGTAGTAAGTTTTGTACAATTGTAATGCTTTAGGCTGTTCGTAAATGAACAGCCTTTTATTTTTTGAAATAGCATATTGCCGAAGGAATAATACCAGCTTCGTTTATAGCAATAACATTGCCAATAGTATGATAGATGTACACATCGCCATTGCTTACGTAGTTTTTTGCATCAGTAGCTATTACCCACGGTTTTGAAGGATGATGCCATACCGTATAAAAATTTTGTTTACTTGCTGTGATAAACGGAGAGGTAGGGAATAATGTGTCGCTAATTGCCATACGGTATATGTGTTTAAAGATAAATGCTATGGTATCGCCCGTTTGATTGATCGATAACGATCGAGCCGAAGCATCTTTATTGGGAAAAATAATGGTTCTAACGACATCGTGTGTTTGTCCATTTATGATCCATAGTGAGGGTTTATCGTGTCCTATGGGATTGCCCGGATAGCCTCCATCGCATAATACCCAAATATGACCATTTTTATCGGAAACTATGCTTTGAGGTTGTTTGCCGACTAAAATAGAATCAATAACTTTGCTTTGTTCACAATCAATAACATAAACTTTTGATTTAAAACTCCAACTAGTAACAAAAACTTTATGCTGAAATTTTACCAAAGCTTCCGTTGAGCTGCCTACCCATATTTGTCCGGTTTTAATGAACTTCTTTGTATGAATGATGCTAATATAAGGTGAATATAAATCGCTGACATATGCAGTAGTATCATTTATAGGCAAAATAAATCGAGGTGAGGTTAAGTTTCCAATAGTTGCAATATGTTTTGAGTTTTCGGGATTGACGATATATATTATTCCAGAATTATTAACTACAATAAATCCGAAATTATGAATAATTTTCATATCCATAGCTACATCACCAAGTGTTACTTGATTCGCTTTAAAAAATATATCATTGGTTACGGATAAATTGTTTTCGTCAATAAAACTTAGCGAACTATTGCCCCATGTAAAATTACCTTCGTTTACAATAAAAATGCCTTGTAAGTTTTTTATTTGAGTAACATTGTGATTTTCCTTTTTACAAGAAAAAAGAATTAAATAAAAAAATAGAATAAAGTAAATCCGATTATTTATCATGAGATGCAAATTTTATTGAAAAGTTTATTTTAAATACTCTTCCAGGCATGGCTCGCCATAATATGCTTTGATAGGTTGTGTTTAATATATTATCAATTCCCAAACCAATATGAAACTTATTTGTATGATATAATATCATTATGTTCCATAAAGTGTAAGGTTTTAATATTATTGTTTGGTCGTATATTAATGGGTAGCGAGTAGAAAAACACGTAATATCATGATAAAGTTGCCATGCATTATACCGAACACTTGATGAATATGATATGGTTTGTTTTGGAATATAAGGCAAATGCTTGATAGAGTATTGATTATCGAAGCCAGTGCTTTTAATAAGTGAATACTTTACAATATGTAAAAGCTTAAATTTTGAAGCTATGATATGATTCCATGAAACCATATTTTCAAGTCCATAAATGTTAATTTTTCGGATATTTTTCGACTCCCAGTAACCAAAATTAGTGGGTTGCCATAGAATCCAATTAGTATAATTTGAAAAATATGGTTTGAGTTTAATTTTTAATTTTTTGTAAGTATATTGAACAAATCCATCCATTTGTAAAGCTATCTCTGGCAATAAATCAGGATTTCCTCCAGGAATAAAGTAGAGTTCGTTCAAAAATGGAATACGTGCATTACGTCCCACAGTTTGACCTATCTCTACAGATGAGGATAATTTATGGCGAAACGAAAGAGATGGCAGAATGATGTAGGAATTATCTGATACTAAAATCCCCAATATTAAACCAGTTTCTGATTTATTAGAGAGTATTCTTAGTTGTTCACTAGCTTCGAAGCGATATTGTTTTTTATTGAAATATGTGCTATTTTGTTTATCAAAATATATTCCTTTGAGGAACAAGTAATTTATATTAGTATGAGCTATGTAATCAGAATCTTGATAGTTTATTATTTTTAATGAGCTAAAATAGACTGGTTCATGAGAGTTTGTATAAATACTTGTAACAGAAGTTTCGTTATAGCTATGATTTAAGCGATAGCTAAAATTTGGCAATCTATAGCCTAAGGTCAAATGAAAGGATTGATTATAAAAAATATTTGCAACCGATTGAAAATTAAAAAGTTTTGTCCATTCTTCGTGTCGAGCTTTGTAAATGCTGGTCATTAACGGTGGTATTTCGTTAAAACAATTAGTCAATTCATTGGATAAATTAAGACGCCACTGTTTTTTTTGATAATACCATTCATTGTTGATTTGCCACAAGGAATATTGAGCTTTTTGAGTAACGTTCAATGTAGGCAATACAGCATTATTTTCATATTCAAAGCAATTATTTTGAATTACATATTGAAAAGTATTTTTTGTTTTAACATTCTTGAAAACTGTTAAGTTGCTAAATGAAAAAAAATAGTTATTCAGACTTTCAAATTGTGTATAAACATGGGTAAATGGTTGTTCATCGTAGTCAATAGCTGTTGATATGTGAATAGTTCCTCCAAAAGCACCCGAGATATTTTCGAGTGTTTTAATTCCATAATTAATGAACAAAGGTTTTGAGTTAATATTGTAAACATGAGTTAAATTTAACTGTCCGCTTAATGACGAAAACAATGGCATGTTGTTCCATAATACAATATTTTGTTGTGGTTGTGTGCCTCTTATGCTTAACAGGCTTAGGTTATTTGTGCCGTATTGTTTCATTACAATGGATGGTTCGGAAGATAAAATATTGGCTAACGATGAGGCTTTGTAACAATTAATTTTATTTGAATCGGTATAATAATCGATGCTTTTAGTAAGTTTGTCGTATACAGTAATTTCTTTGAGAATAATGGGTTCTTGACTAAAAAGGAGCAAATAGTTTAGTAACGATATTATAATAAAGAAATATTTCATTGTTTTACAAACGGAATGTAGTGGTTCGTAGTATTATTGACAATTTTAATAAAATAACAACCTCTATTTAATGTCGACACATCAATTGTTTCTGTAAGTAATCCGTTTTTCACAATTTTTCCTGTGATATCTAAGATAGAAAAGGAAGCATTGCTCAAAAATGGTTCAATAGAAATGTACTGGGTACATGGATTCGGCGATACGAAGACTTCATTGTACGAAAGTTCGGTAATGTTATTGGAACAAAAATGAATAACGCCAACAGCATCTAAGTCGAAACCACCCGTATAAAAAGGTGTAGGATAAGGGTCGTTTATGATATTTCCATTAGAATCGAAGCTTGCTATAGTTGAATCAATAGAGCCAATAACATCAATTATTTTTACAAATCGAATGTTTTGTTTGTCAAGCAAAGGCGAAGACTCAATATCTTCAATGTCGAAGGGAGTGCCAAACAAAACTTTATATTTACCAGCTAAATTGTAGATGTTTGTTGGACTTAATATGCCAAATGTACTAATTTGTTCTAGCGTAGGAGTTAATGATACCGATGGAAATCGAAACCAATGAATACTATCGCTACTAATTTCAACAAACGCTAATTCTAAAAAATTACCATCGAATGAATTTTCAAAAACAGCAAAGTCGAAACCTTGTTTATCACAGATGGGATGAGTGAAGCTAACAATGGCAGTCCCACCATCGCCAAGACTTACAACTTGGTTATTTGCTTTACCTAAAGCATCGGACTCTGTCCCATAATAAACCAAACCTAGTTCGGGCTGTTTAATATCCATATAGCCTCTTTGAATATAGCATGTTGATGCCCATAGTACGAAAATAGAGCTATCAGCACTAATAGCCGTACTTCCAGGTAAACCTGCTGCCGGCGGGAATTGTGCTCTCCCAACAGCAGCAGTTAAAAGCATAATTGACAAAATAACGTATTGAATGGAAGACATGTTTATAATTTTTCAAAGAACTTACGAATGGTTTTATTACTAACGTTTAATTCTATTATGTAAATGCCTTTTTCTAAATCTTGCAATGCTATCGAAGCCGAATTCTGTATGTGTTTGATAGTTCTTCCTGATAAATCAATAATATACACAGCATCGACCGTAGTATTGAAATTCAAGTAATCATGAGCTGGATTAGGAAATATTTTTAATTGAAAATCTTGATAATTCGCAATATTAGATGGAAGGTCATACTTAATATTATCGAAACAAAAATATGCGGGCGTATTCATTCCATACATACCTGTATCGCTCGAATTTAATACAAAAGATAACATATCTATTATGCCTAATGAAGATAAATCTACAGTAGCCCAATCCTTAACAATATAATCGAGAGAATTGTTGGCAAACCTATAATCGGCTAAGTAAAATTCTATGCTGCCTGTAACGATGCTGTCTTTACTTCCTATGATGGTAAGTTTAAACCAATCAGGGTCATTGCCCGATGCCCCACCAAATTTTTTACTGTAAGCATCGCCATTAAGCATAGTAAGTGCAGCATATGTTGAATTAGTAACATCTATACTTTGAATTTTTACCGGTTGAGAAAAATATACATTATTAGGCAATGTTTGTCCTGTCATCCAATCAATACTATTGTAAGATAAACCAAAAATTGTGGAGTTTGGTGTTTGAATTCCTGCATAACAGCTGAATTCGTTTGTAAAGCTTTGTGTTATTGTATCGAGCATATTAGAGTAGGCAAAACCGCTCCATGATGTGATACCACCACCCCAATCGGTAAACGTATTGGGGAATGTGGCTATATTCCCCGATGTAAAACCACCACTATTATCGCTTCCGTTCCAGTAAGAATTAGGATTAAGCGATAAATCTTCGAAATTAATTTCTTGTGCTAATGCTACCTGTGTAGCTAAAAAAATTGAACAAAATAAATACACTTTTCTCATATACAATAAGTTTTAAAGTTAGCCTTTATTTGCTACTTCAAAACTTCGAGAAAAAGAGGGAAAGAATGTTATTCTTTCTCAGCTTTTTACCCGAAAGCCTTGAAATGTTTGTGTTAAGCAGGTCTTCTGGCTTGCTTCGCTTACAACGCCTTCCCGTTTGAAAAACAGTGGCACCGATGTTGTAAGCATTTTCGAAGCTTACAGCTGCGGGTACAGCTCCGGATTTTCACCGGATTCCCTTTCATCCTTCACAGAAAAAGAGAAGGATTACTTAACACAACCGAACAAAGGTAGTGAATTTTAAATTCCTGACAAAAAAATTGTATTACTTTAATTAAAAAGTTGCTAAGAGTTATTCGCAATAACTGCTAAGCAATATTATTATTAATATGATTGTTTTTTTATTTTTGTACAAAAATGACCAGTACACTAAGCTACTTCTTTATTTAATTAGAAAAAAGTAATTTATTTATTGCAAATATTTATATGAAAAAATATAATTTTGCGGGCTAAAATTAGTGTAATATGAGAAGTAGTATAATTTTTCTATTAACGTTTGTAGCATATCAATCTGTTGCACAATTAACAGAGTCGTTACAGAATAATATAGAATGTAAAAATCAGCAATACAAGCTCGATTCAATGGTATATAGTTTATATTCAATGGGTTCGTACAAGCCTGTAGAAAAAGATGAATATCTAAGTTTTTTACCTGGCAATTATGCATATTGGCTCGAAAAAATAAGTTATGTTTATGAAAATAGCACGTGGAAACGAAGGGAGTTTCATCGCCAGTCATATACAAATAACAACAATAATATTAAAGTACACACAATACTGATTAAACCATGGAATCAAGTACAAAATAATTGGGACGATACGTTATATTTTATTCGTTATACAGGGAAATACAATAAGCAATTAGCAATTGATGTATATGATAAATACATTAGTAAAGGGTACGATTACACCAATTATGTATATACAGACGGAATACGAAGCAATGTTATACTTTTAAATGATTCTTGCCCAAGTATTGAAGAAAATTTTTTGTTGAATACAACTACCATGTTATTCGAAAATCATAAAAAAACAATTATTAAATACAACATGCAAAATCTTATAGATAGCATTTTAGTTTATTCGTTCGACGCAAATACAAACATGTATAAATATTCTACATTAACAAACTATGTCTATAATGGAAGTAACGTTATTTATGAAGTACATAAATTATGGAATGGTTTTATGTGGGAAAATTCCTTTCGTAAAACTTTTACATACAATACAAACAATTTAGTAACTACTCAATTAGAAGAATTGTGGGATAACAATGTTCAAAGCTGGGTCAATTATCAAAAATATGAAATGAGTTATGCAGCAAATAATCTCATACAGACGTATATCTCATATACATGGGATAATAACACAAATACGTGGCAAGCATACAATAAGATTGAAAATGAATACAATAATAATGATATGTTAGTTTCAACAACCACTCATTCATTAAATCAAAACAATTTACTTGTACCTGTATATAAAGAAACATGGCTTTATGATCAAAGCAACCTTTTGTTAAGGCATGCTACTTTTAATTGGGATACTATTACCAACGATTTTATACACGATACGCGTTCCGATTATATTTATTCGAATAACAGGCTCGATTCTATTTCAACATATAAATATTATCATCAAACTTCTATATGGAAGCTACAACATAGAAAAATATATGAATATTTAAGCAATACCAATCTTTTAACCAAAGAAGAAGAATTTCAGTTTGTAGGGGGTATATTATTTCCATGGTTCAAGAAAGAATATTACTACTCAATGATTACTAGTGCTAACGACATAGTTTACGATGATATAGATGTTGTTAAAGTATTCCCTAATCCCGTATCCAATTTATTGACAATTAAAATGCTTGGCTCAGAAATCATAAACGACGTGAAAATATACGACAACAAAGGACAAGTCTTATTAAGTAAAAATGTAGGAAGTAATGTTGTTTCTTTAGATATTTCAGATTTTTCAGAAGGCTCTTACATTTTAAAAGTTGCTTGTAACGATAAAGTTTTCTATAAAAAGTTATTAAAGCTTAAATAAAAAATTTAAGGCTTTAAAAAAATTCAAACTAATAAAATAAGTTAAATTCATTATATTTGCCAAATAATACATTAATGGTTATATAATGAAGTATATATTTATTGTTTTTAGCCTGTTATCTTTACATGTATATGCGGGTAATGAAAATTGGTCGTTGGGAGCAAAACAAGCTGGCATGGGTTTTTCGGGAGTTACTATAAGCGATATTTGGAGCTCATCACATAATCAGGCAGCATTGGCACGAATCTCTGTACCAGGAATTGCTATATATCACGAAAACAGATTTTTATTAAACGAAATGAGTCTTAAAGCCTTTAGTTTTGCATTGCCTACTAACGAAGCAGGGACATTTGCCATTGATTTATGGCATTTTGGTTATACCAAATATTACGAAATGAAAACTGGTATAGCATATGGCATTATGTTAGGAAAAAAATTGTCTATTGGTGCAAAAATAAATTATTTACATACCTATTTTGCAGAGTTATATGGAAAAAAAAGCACAATGGTAGCAGAGATAGGTTTTTTGCTCGAGGCTGCCGAAAACTTTTTTGTAGGAGGTCACATTTATAATATATCTCGTTCTAAGTTGGCTGTTTACGATGATGAGCGTGTTCCAACCATACTTAAAGCGGGTATAGGTTATCGTTTTTCGGAAAAACTGTTTATGACTACCGAAGCTGAAAAGGACTTACTTTATAAAATTATTTTTAAAGTAGGTGTAGATTATATGTTTTTAAGTAATTTATACATACGTGCTGGTGCAACAACATCGCCCGATAGGATGTCGTTCGGATTAGGATATCAATATAGAAAAATTAGGGCTGATATTGCTTTTTCCTATCATCAAGTATTAGGAATTTCGCCACACGTGGGTATTATTTATAATTTAAAAACCGAAACTACTGCAAATAAAGCCGACTAAAATTATGTATAGATATATTTTTATTTGTTTAATTTTATTTTATTCGCTTTGTACTTATTCACAAGAAAAACCTACGCAAACCAACGAAGAAATCATTGAAAATTATATTGAAGAAATTTCGGCAAATACCGACAAAGAAGTTGATTTAACTACACTTTACGAAGATCTTACTTATTATCTAAACGAACCGTTGAATCTTAATGTTGCTACTAAAGAAGATTTAGAGAAATTACAATTATTGAGTGAATTTCAAATTGAAAATTTTCTAAATTACAGAAAAAATTTTGGACAATTATTAAGCATTTATGAATTGCTAAATATTAATGGATTTAATGAAGAATATGTTCGGTTAATTTTACCATTTGTAACTATTGAAAAGGTTGACCCAGTTCTATCTTTCGATCCTAAAAAAGCAGTTAAATATGGACGTCATCGATTGTTCTTACGAACACGAAATGTTTTGCAAACTCAACAAGGTTATACGCCTATTAGCGACTCTGCATTAGCTGCCAGTCCTAATTCTCGATATTTAGGAAGTCCATGGCATTTATATACACGATATCAATACACATACAAAAACAAGGTAGCATGGGGATTTACAGCCGAAAAAGATCCCGGCGAAGAGTTTTTTAAAGGAACACAAAAACGTGGCTTCGATTATTATTCTGCACATTTGATGGTAAAAGGAATTGGACCTATAAAAACAATCGTTTTAGGCGACTATATTGCTCAATTTGGACAAGGTTTGGTAGTATGGTCGGGTTATACATTCGGTAAATCGTCCATGGTAACAAGTATTCGTAAAAGAGCTCAGGGGCTTAAAAAATATAGTAGTGCCGATGAAAATTTGTTTATGAGAGGTGGTGGAGTTACACTATCATATAAAAATTTTGATATTAGTGCTTTTGTATCAAAAAAGCGTATTGATGCTAATATTACAGTAGTTGATTCATTAACGGGTGAGGCTGAAGAAGTTAGTAGCTTGCAAACAAGTGGTTTACATACAACACCCGCCGAAATGAGCGACAGGAAAGCATTGGGTGAAACGATCATGGGCGGAAATATTAGTTTTAATTACGAAACTTTTCGTTTGGGATTAACCGGCATAACTTACGAATTTTCTTCTCCTTTAATTAAAACTCCTAAACCATATAACCAATACGAATTTTCGGGTCGTCAGAATTCAAATATCGGCTTTGATTATCAGTTTGTTTTGAAAAATACCATTACATTTTTTGGCGAAGCTGCCATGTCTCAAAATGGTGCTAAAGCCTTTTTAAATTCTATGTTATTTAGTTTATCGCCTCAAACATCTATGGCATTATTGCACCGTCATTACGAAAGAAATTATCAAGCACTTTATGCGCAATCGTTTGGAGAAAACACAAATATAATCAATGAATCGGGAATTTATGTAGGGGCAATTATTTTGCCTTATGCTAAATGGAGAATATCGGCATATTACGATATTTTTTCTTTTCCGTGGTTGAAATACGAAACGTATGCACCTACGAAAGGGCACGATTATTTAGCCGAAGTTTCTTATACACCTTATCGAAGGGTTTCTATGTATATCAGATATAGACATAAAAATAAACCTACTAATATACCGTCGTCTGTTCCTCAGATTATTAGTGGGATCCAAGACGCAACGTCGCAACGAATTAGATATCATATTGCATATCGTTTAAATCGTTATTTAGAATTTAGAAACCGAATAGAATGGGTCGAATATGCTACAGAGCAAAAAAGAGATAGAGGACTATATTTTTATCAAGATGTAATTTATAAACATCAACGGATACCGCTAAATATTGCTTTCAGATTTGGAATATTTGATACCGATTCGTACGATTCGCGAATTTATGCTTACGAAAACGATATACTCTATGCATTTTCAGTACCCGCAGTTTACTATAAGGGTTCAAGAGCTTATATAACGCTAAAGTATTCTCCCAAAAAAAATATTGATATTTGGCTTAAATTTGGCGAAACATATTTTTCCAATAAAGATGTTATTAGTTCAGGGTTAACTGAAATTAAAGGCAATACAAAGTCGGAGATAAAAGCTCAGGTTAGGTTTTCTTTTTAATTAATTCAATGTTAATAATTTTATAAGGTATTTAGTTTATAGCTAGCAAACAAAACGTAATTTTGCAAAAAAACATTATATGAGCGATGAAATAAAACACGAGTGTGGTTTTGCTTTGTTGCGCTTGCTTAAACCATTAGAATACTATGCTACACATTATGGCACTTGGGCATATGGATTAAACAAGCTATATCTGCTCATGGAAAAGCAACACAATCGTGGACAAGATGGAGCAGGTTTTGCAACTATAAAACTCAATCCCAAGCCAGGGAAGCCCTATATTGATAGACTACGCTCAAATTCGTCGCAGCCATTGCTCGATATTTTTGATCAATTGCATGATATTTTCGAAAAAATACAAACAAACAATTCTGCTCGATTTCACGATCCTTATTGGGCAAAAGAAAACATTCCATTTGTAGGCGAAGTGCTACTTGGGCATCTTCGCTATGGCACATTTGGAAAAAATGAAATTGAACACATACATCCTGTTATTCGCGAAAATAACTGGAAAACACGCAATTTAGTTTTAGCGGGGAATTTTAATTTAACCAATGTTTATGAGTTGTTTGAACATTTAATAGAACTTGGACAGCATCCCAAGGCTTACACCGATACGGTTACCATGCTCGAAAAAATTGGTCATTTTTTAGACGATGAAGTAGAATCATTATTTAGGAAGTACAAAGACATGGGTTGTAGCAATGCCGAAATAACCGATCATATATCAAAAGAAATTGATATAAAGCGAATTCTGAATAATGCATCTTGGCGATGGGATGGAGGATTTGCTGTTGCTGGCATGATAGGTACAGGCGACGCTTTTGTTTTTCGCGATCCTTGGGGGATTAGACCTGCATATTATTACTACAACGACGAAATTGCTGTAGTTACTAGCGAACGACCAGTTATACAAACTGTTTTCAATGTGCCATTTAACGAAATTCATGAACTCGAACCAGGACATGCAATTATAATCAGACATTTTAACGAAATTTGCATTGAACGCATCATTGAGCCTTATATTAAACGGAGTTGCTCGTTCGAACGTATTTATTTTTCGAGAGGTACCGATAGAGATATTTATAATGAGCGAAAAAAACTTGGACATTATATTGCACCCAAAGTACTTGAAGCTATAAATTACGATTTAGAAAACACAGTTTTTTCATACATACCCAATACTGCGGCTGTAGCATTTTATGGATTGGTAGAAAGTGTTAGAGATTATTGCAATGAACAAAAAAAGCAATTTATATTAAATAATCGAAATTTTGACGAAGAAGAGCTTGATAAAATAATCCAATTAAAACCGCGTGTTGAAATACTTGCTGTTAAAGATTTAAAATTGCGTACATTTATCTCACAAGATGAAGGTCGTAACGATTTAGTGGCTCATGTTTATGATGTTACGTATGGAATCGTAAGAAATTATCAGGATACGCTGGTTATCGTTGACGATTCTATAGTACGTGGTACAACACTAAAGCAAAGTATATTACGAATGCTCGACAGGTTGCACCCAAAAAAAATTATTATTGTTTCGTCGGCACCACAAATTCGCTATCCCGATTGTTATGGTATAGATATGGCTAAGTTAGGTGATTTTGTTGCATTTCAGGCGGCAATAGAGCTGTTAAAAGAAACTCGACAAACCGATGTTATTGATTACGTATATAAAAAATGCAAAGAACAGCAGCATTTTGCCAAAGAAGATATTGTAAATTATGTAAAGCTAATATATAAACCATTTACAGCCGATCAAATATCGAAAAAAATTGCTGAACTTGTACGACCTTCCGATATGCATGCCGAATTAGAAATTATTTTTAATAGTATCGAAAACTTACACCGTGCTTGTCCCGATAACTTAGGCGATTGGTACTTTACGGGCGATTATCCAACGCCGGGTGGTAATAAAGTAGTAAATAATTCGTTTATCAATTATATAGAAGGGAAGAGCGAACGTGCTTATTAAAGTTTTAATTCGCCAGCTCCCTGACGAATAATTTCAATTTCGTTGCCAGTGCAATCTACAATTGTTGAAGGAGTTAAATTCCCATACCCACCATCAATTACTAAATCGACAACATCTTTATATTTTTCATGAATAAGTTCAGGATCGGTCATGTATTCCAAAATATCATCGTGTTCAATTACAGATGTTGTAAATATTGGATTTCCTAATTCATAGACAATTTGACGTGCAATATTGTTATTAGGGATACGCATTCCGATGGTTTTCTTTTTATTAAGTTTCAGCATTTTGGGTACATTGCTGTTGGCTTCGAGAATAAAGGTAAACGGACCAGGTAAATTTCGTTTTAGAAGTTTAAAGGTTTCGTTATTTAATGGATTAGTATAAGTACTTATTTGACTTAAATCGTAAAAAACCAGACTGAAATGTGCTTTTTGAGGATCTAAATTTTTAATTTTAGCAATACGTTCTAAAGCTTTCGAAGAAAAAATATTACAACCAAAAGCATATACCGAATCGGTAGGATAAATAATTACACCATCATTTTTTAAAATATCAATTACTTTTTTAATTTCTTTACTATTAGGATTTTCTTCGTATATTTTAATAATCATATCTTGTTTTTTTGCAAATTTAATGGAAATATGCCGAATTAACGAATGAAATCGTCATATTTGAAATTTTTAACTTAGGTAAGCTCTGAAGAAATTAGTTTAAGGCTCATCTTATTATTAAGGTAATACTTGCTTTCGAAACCTACGTTAAATAATAGATCTAAGATAGATAAGTCGGCAACAAACGAAAATCTGTCTGAAAAACATTGATTATATGGCTCAAAAATTAGATTTTCAATGAACGGAGGATATTTTTTAATAGAAAAAATATCTCTATAGTCGGTTGAATATTCTTTTGAGTAAACCTCTGTGAAAGATATATTAGCAGACAAGTCAATCAAATTTATGCATGTTTGTAAGATTTCGTTGTTTAAGTCGATAAGAAATTTTTGTTTTTTTTCGAGTATATTAAAAAGTTCTTCCGAATAATATTCGAAAAATGGGCTTTTACCATATGCCGAACGTATGGCATGAATGTGTTTGCTTTTCCAAGGAACAGTATTATCAATAAGTATGTCTTTTATTTGTTTATTAGTTGTTTTAATTATAGGTATGGAAAGCCATTGAACACCATTGGCAGATAAAATATAACATCGATTTCTAATACTTTGGCGTTGGTAATTTTCGTATAACTCAATACATATGTTTTCTGATTGATTGATTAAATAGAAGTAGCTTATAGGCGGAAAGTATGCAGTTATTGTTATGGTTGTATTTTTCATGGTTTTTCGGCAATATAAATCCATTCATGGGGATCAAGTCGATATTTTTGAATATCTGAAGGATTTATGTTCTGAACAAATTTTTCTACGGTAACTCGAAAGCCAACTTTTTCTAAGCGTTTGGGATAGTCGGTTCCGTAAACTCTTACATGATCGTATTGACCAAAATGTTTTTCTCTTTCTTTTGGATCAGTAATGCTTTCATCTTCGTATGTAACTTCTCTATTGTAATCAATAGGGACCTGTAAAATGGCTTTGCCCCCCTTTTTTAAAACACGAAACAATTCTTGCATGGCCAAAGTATCATTATCAATATGTTCCAGCACATGATTGCAGATAATTAAATCAAATTCTTCGTTTTGAAAAGGCATTTGTCGTATGTCCATTTTAATATCGGCAATTGGCGATTCAAGGTCAGCTGTAACGTAAGTCCATAGTTTGTTTTTCTTAAATCGTTTTAGAAAAGGCTGTTCGGGTGCTATATGTAAAACCTTTGACGGTGTAATTAGCATATTGCTATACGAATTCAAATATATCCATAACAAACGATGACGCTCTAAACTGAGACATTTCGGGCATAGACGATTATCAGAACCTTTATTACCATAAGGTAGAAATTTTCTGAATGATCCATTGCATATAGGACATTTATGTTTGTGTCCTAAATAAAATGGTGTTATTAAAAAACCAAATATTCGACTAAACCGAATTAAGTATTTACGTGGTATGTGTGTTACCAAATAGCTAATAACTTTTTTCATATCAATGAACAGACTTAAATAACCTGTTGTTGTTTTCTAAGTTGTATAAAATAAGTTTTGCTTTGCCAATAATATGTGTTTCAGGCAAAAATCCCCAGTATCTACTATCCATTGCTTGATCGCGATTATCGTCGAGTACAAAATAATAATTGTATCGAAAAGTATAAGTGCTTGCTGGTTTATCGTTGATAATGAATGTACTATCGTTAATTATTTTAAGGCTATTGTACTCATATTTTTGTATGATATCTTTAAAGTAATATATGTTTTCTTTAGTTAGTGGCAATGTTTGTCCTTTTTTGGGAATATACAACGGGCCAAAATAATCGAAACTCCATGAAATATAAGGACTATAAGGAAATATTTTTACAAATTTTGGTAAATTTAATAACTTAAGAATTTGGATTCGTTTAATAACAGGATTGTTTGCGATGGAATCTGCTATAGTTCGAGAAGTAATTATATCATAGATGTATGGTTTGGCTACTAAATGAGCATAATTTATTTTGTACAATGTATAGAACGCAGAATCAAGTGGTTCGAGGGCTGTAATTCTATAACGATATTTGCAATGTGGCGAATCATCGAGGTATTGATCGTTTATAAAGACTTTTTTATCGTGAATAGAAATAACATCGCCAGGTAAGCCTACGCAGCGTTTTATTTCAATCCTTTTTTTATCAATAGGTGGGTCGTTTTCGTACGGAAAATTAAAAGCAATAAGGTCGTTTCGCTCAATATTAAAAAGATTTAAACGGAAGTATGGTAATTGAATCCAGTCTACATACGATGGTGTTGATGAAAAAGGTAACGTATTTCCAAAAAAGGGGATGCTTAATAAAGTAATAGGAAAGCGGGGTCCAGGAGTCAATTTACTAATCAGTATAACATCACCGCGAAATATTGTAAATTCCATTTTATCACTTTTCGATACGGTAATTTCAAGAAAAAAAGATTTTAAAACCCATAAGATAATTAGTGCAATAAAAAATGCTTTAATCCAAGCTTTATATTTTTTTGTTTTTCGCTTGGGCATATTTCATTGTCTTACAATTCTGAACATTCTATTCCAGCGAATGTTGCTTGGGAAAGATTTGTCTTTATCGAGTGATAGCCAGATAAAAATAGGACGCCCCACTATATGATCTTCTGGTACAAATCCCCAAAAACGACTATCTTGTGAATTGTGGCGATTATCGCCCATCATGAAGTAATAATCCATTTTAAATGTGTAAGAGTTGGCTTCATTACCATTGATGAAAATTTTGTTGTCTTTAATTTCGAGCTTGTTTTTTTCATATACTTCGATAATTCTTTTATATATAGGAAGATTTTTAAGTGTAAGTTGTACAGTTTGACCTTTGGCCGGTACATAAAGCGGACCAAAATTATCGCGATTGTACGAAATTGTACTATCTTGTGGGAAAACATCTTCTCGCTCTTTTATTTCAGCAACTTTTACAGAAATAACATTCGGATAAGAACGAATGGCATTTGCATTTTCTTCGGTAAGTGGCAATAAATAATGAATAGTATTTATTTTTGCAACGGAATCGTAAACCTGAAATTGTGTCATTAAACAAAATTGTATGTCTTCTTGAGAAATTCCCAATCGTTCTAAATTGCGTGTGTTTATGGGCAAGCCGTTTGTAATAATTTCGTGATTTTTTTGTAAAAACTTGAAGTTATCGGCAGGTTTATCATTAATAAATAATTGTGTATGTCGTATTTCTATTTTATCTCCGGGAATGGCAACACAGCGTTTTATGTAGTTTTCTTTTTTATCGAGCGGACGGTAAATAATTTCGCCAAAATTAATTTTATCGTTCCAAACTCGGTTTCTTCCATATCGTCGGCATAAATCGTAATAACTTTCGGCTTGACGTTTTAAGGCAACGGTATCGCCTTCGGGGAAGTTAAACACAACCATATCGTTGCGTTGTATTTTTCCGAAACCCGCAAGACGCTTATATGGCCATTGAATCCAATCTACAAATGAGCGGGCTGTTTCACTAAATGGCATGGTATGATGAACAAATGGAAAAGAAAGAGGAGTGATAGGAATGCGAGGTCCATAACTTACTTTGCTTACAAATAAATAATCGCCAACTAGTAAAGTTTTTTCCATTGACGAAGTAGGTATTGTAAAAGCTTCGATAAAAAATGTTCTAATTAATGTAGCGGCAACAACTGCAAAAATAATGGCATCTATCCATTCAACTAATTTTGACGGTTTTTTCCCTCGTTTTTTCCATGGAGTCCAGTTAACTTTTTTAGAAATATAGATGTCGTAAATTATGGGCAACCCTAAAAGCAACCAATAATTACCAATCCAAATTACCCATAAAATAAAAATTATTGCAGCAAAGCTAAATCTTACCCACTTGTTTTTGTATATTTTTTTTATGGGTTCAAGAAATTTTAATTTCATAATTTTATTAATTTATTTCCAATAAATCATTCATAGTAAAAATACCTTTTTTCCCTACAATAAATTCGGCAGCTTTTATGGCTCCTAAAGCAAATCCTTTACGATTATGAGCTTTATGTTCAATAATAATTTCGTCAATTTCTGATAGAAACTGTAATTTATGTGTCCCGACAACATCGCTTATTCTTTTAGATATGATAGGTAATTCATGTATTGTAGTATTAACTATGCTATTGTTTATGTAATTTACCCATGTTTTAATTTCGGGTATTTCATTCATAAGTATTTTAGACATTGTAATTGCCGTACCGCTAGGACTGTCTTTTTTTTGAGTATGATGTATTTCTTCTATCTGAATGCTGTATGTATTTATGTGTTTTTTTAAAATTTGGGCAGCATGTTTTATGATATAAAAATAAATATTTACCCCAATGCTAAAATTTGTAGCATAGAAGAGTGTTGCATTATATTGAGAACAGGCGTTTTTTATTATGTCAAACTTATCGTACCAACCCGTTGTTCCGCAAACCACAGGTATGTTTTGTTTGAAACAAAGTAAAATATTGTTTACTGCCGATTCGGGTGTAGTAAATTCAATTGCGACATCGGTATTATATGCATGAAGATTGTTGATTTGATCAACGTTATGAATATCAATAATACACGAAATACGATGATAGGGTAAAAGTAATTTTTCTACTTCTTTACCCATTTTACCGTATCCAATAATTGCAACATTCATTTTTTCAGTAAAAATATGAAAAAGGGAAGCAACATTCGCTTCCCTAAAAAGTTATTTTAATAAAAATTTTACTTTTTAACAGTTTTTACAATTTCGGCAAATGCTTGTGGATTATTCATTGCTAAGTCGGCAAGTACTTTTCTGTTGATTTCTATTCCATGTTTGTGAATAGCTCCCATAAATTCTGAGTACGACATGCCGTGCTCGCGAACAGCGGCATTGATTCGCTGAATCCACAAAGCACGAAATTCGCGTTTTTTGTTTCTACGGTCGCGATATGCATACAATTGCCCTTTTTCCCAAGAATTTTTAGCAACTGTCCATACATTTTTACGCGATAAAAAACTTCCTTTTGTCCGTTTTAAAATCTTTTTTCTTCTTGCTCTTGATGCTACTGAATTTACTGAACGTGGCATAATACATTAATTTTTATGAATGCATAGCGTTAGTATTTCTACTAATCTTTTGTGCTATGTCATTCGGGTTAAACATCATTTGAATTATTTCATACCTAATAAAAGTTTTACACTTTCTAAGCGAGTCGAATCAACGTTTGTGAAATAACCAAGATTTCTTTTACGTTTTTTCGACTTTTTAGTAAGAATGTGACTTTTATAGGCATGTTTACGTCTGATTTTACCGGATGCACTTATTTTAAAACGTTTTTTTGCACCGGAATTTGTCTTTACTTTTGGCATTTTTCTTCCGTTTTATTTAGTTAGACATTAATTTTTCTTTTTTGTCGTTAATGGTGCTAGCATTATGATCATTCTTTTGCCATCTAATTTGGGTTCTTGTTCAACTTTTGCATAAGATTCCAAATCTTTTATGAAGCGTTCGAGCAATTCTTTCCCTTGGTCGGAATAAAGTATCGATCGTCCCTTGAAGAAAACGTATGCTTTTACTTTAGCACCTTCTTGTAAAAAATTGATGGCATGTTTAAGTTTAAAATTGTAATCGTGATCGTCTGTATTAGGACCAAAGCGTATTTCTTTTACAATTATTTTAGCTGCTTTGGCCTTCATTTCTTTTTGCTTTTTCTTTTGTTGATAGAGAAATTTTTGGTAGTCAAGTATTTTGCATACAGGTGGTTGAGCGGTTGGTGATATTTCAATTAAGTCGAGTTCCATTTCTTGTGCAATTTTCAAAGCATCTTGAATGGGATATATGCCAGGGTTTTCAATATTGTCACCCACGAGCCTAACCATTTTAGCTTTTATTTGTTCATTAATTCTGTACTGTTGTTCAAATTCGTTTTTTTTGTTCGACATGTGATATTTTTTTGATTACCTCCTTTTTATGTTTCTATTTCTTTTAATGTTTCGTTAATTTCATTCTGAATAAGATTGACAAATTCTTCTATTTTCATGCTTCCTTTATCTCCTTCGCCCTGTTTGCGAACAGCAATGGTTTGACTTGCTTCTTCCTTTTCGCCAACGATGAGCAAATAGGGGATACGTTTTAATTCATTATCACGTATTTTTTTGCCAATCTTTTCATTTCGATCATCAACGAAGCTGCGAATATCGTAAAAATTTAACAAATTATCAACTTTTTTTGCATAATCGTTGTATTTCTCACTAATAGGTAAAATTACAGCTTGTTCGGGAGTAAGCCATAGTGGAAACTTACCGGCTGTATGTTCTATTAAAACCGCTACAAAACGTTCCATAGAGCCAAAGGGTGCTCTGTGAATCATAACAGGTCTGTGTTTTTGATTATCTTCTCCTACGTATTCTAAATCAAATCGTTCGGGTAGGTTGTAATCAACCTGAATAGTTCCTAATTGCCATTTTCGCCCAATGGCATCTTTTACCATAAAATCGAGTTTTGGTCCGTAAAATGCAGCTTCACCTATTTCGATAGTAGTTTCAAGTCCTTTTTCTTTGGCAGCCTCGATGATTGCTTGTTCGGCTTTTATCCAATTTCTTCTGACCCGATGTATTTTTCTTTATTGTTTGGATCGCGTAGCGAAATTTGTACAGTATAATTTTGAAAATTTAGAGTTTTAAAAATGTATAAAACAATATCGATTACTTTAATAAATTCTTCTTTAAGTTGATCGGGTCGGCAAAATATATGCGCATCGTCTTGAGTAAACCCCCGCACCCGAGTTAAACCGTGCAACTCGCCACTTTGTTCGTAACGGTACACAGTACCAAATTCGGCAAGACGTAATGGTAATTCTTTATAAGAGCGTGGTTTATTTTTATAGATTTCGCAATGGTGTGGACAATTCATAGGTTTTAGTAAAAATTCTTCTCCTTCTTGTGGGGTATGAATGGGCTGGAAAGAATCTTTACCATATTTTGCGTAATGACCAGAAGTAACATAAAGTTCTTTTTGACCAATATGAGGCGTGATAACCTGTTGATAGCCGTATTTTTTTTGTATTTTTTTTAAGAATTGTTCTAATCGTTCTCTAAGTTGAGTGCCTTTAGGCAGCCAAATGGGTAATCCACTACCTACAGAAGGCGAAAACATGAATAACTCTAATTCTTTACCAATTTTACGGTGGTCGCGTTTTTTGGCTTCTTCGAGCATTTGAAGGTATTCATCAAGTAGTTTTTGTTTAGGGAATGTAATACCATAAATTCTTGTTAGTTGTTTGTTTTTTTCGTTTCCGCGCCAATAAGCTCCTGCAATACTTAATAATTTAATAGCTTTTATGTATCCAGTATGAGGTAAATGGGGACCTCTGCACAAGTCGGTAAAATTTCCTTGTTCGTAAATGGTAATAGTCCCTTCTTCGAGTTCGTTAATCAGTTCTAATTTAAGGTGATCGTTTCGATTAGAAAAAAATTGTATAGCGTCTTGCTTTGAAATGTTTTTTCGCGAAATTGGCAACTTTTGTTGTGCAAACTCTTTCATTTTGGCTTCAATGGCAGGAAGGTCTGTATCGGAAATGGTTACGCCGTCTGGAAATTCAACATCGTAGTAAAACCCATTTTCTATAGCGGGACCGATTCCGAATTTTGTTCCTGGGTAAAGTGTTTCGATGCTTTGTGCCATTAAGTGAGCCGAACTATGCCAAAAAGCATGTTTTCCTTCTTCATCTTCCCAAGTATGAATTTTAATTTGTGAATCTGTTTCAATTGGGCGATGCAGGTCCCATAATTCGTTGTTTACCGTGATGGCAAGTGCTTCTTCGGCAAGTGAACGACTCAATAGTTTAGCTATTTCATAGCCTGTAATACCCTTTTCAACTTCCAAAATGCGATGGTCTGGTAATGTTATTTTAATCATAATACTTTCTTACAAAGCTAAAAAATTCGGACTGCAAAGGTAAAAAATATTTTGTAATGAATATCTTGCGAATATAAAAATCTAAAAAAAGTTTAATCTATTTATCGTATCATCAAAATAAAAAAATAATTAATGTAATTTAGCCTAAATTTTATAAATTATTTTTTATGGAAAAAATAGTAAAAGAATATTCCAATGGTGAAATTACTGTAGTATGGCAGCCCCATTTATGCGATCATTCGGCTGTATGTATTAGAGAATTGCCAAAAGTATTCGATACTTTTTCACGTCCATGGATAAAAATAGATGCAGCTTCAAGCGAAGAAATTATTAAAGTTGTTGATCGCTGTCCTACAAAGGCGCTTACATGGTACAAGAATTCGGAAGGGAAGAAGGTAAATAATGATTTAGAAAGTAGCAAAGAAATTGAAAAAACAGTAATTACGCTTGTTAAGAACGGCTCAATAAGAGTTTCAGGAAATTTTATACTAATAAATGAAGACAATGAACCCGTAGCTACTGAAAATTCAATTTCACTGTGTCGATGTGGAAAATCGCAACGATATCCCTTTTGCGATGGTTCTCATAAACTGCTATAACTTAAAAGTTGTTGTTTATTAAATATATATTTATATTTACCAAAAAAATGCGGATACTCATATTGATTTTTATTTTTCTGTTGCATTCGTTTTTATACAGTAATGCACAGGTTAATAAAGAGGGTGTTCCGTTAATTACAAATTATTTTCCCAAACAATACAATGCACATAACGAAAATTGGATGAGTGTAGCTAATCGTTATGGTATTTTGTATTTTGCAAATACCAGCGGTTTGATTTTAGAATATGATGGTAAAAGTTGGAATCATATTCCTACAAAAAAGAAAACCGTAATTTATTCATTAGCATGCGATACGAATGGTGTAATATATGTTGGATCGCAAGGCGATTTTGGATATGTTTCGGCCAACAAGTTTGGTAAATTGTATTATCAGTCGTTAGCAGAAAATATGGTAGATTCGTTTATTTCAAAACAAACGTTCTGGAAAACTTATGTAGGTAAAAATCAGGAAGTATATTTTTGTTCACCTCTTCGGATTTATATATTTAAACAAAACAGATTAACATCTGTAAAATTACCAAAAAACAGTTGGCTTTCGTTTTATATAAACAATAGGTTATATGTATCGAATTCTGAAGTTGGATTATTAGAATTTACAGGAACATCGTTTATTCCTGTAAAAGGTTTTGAAATTTTTAAGGGTTCAGATATTCAAATAATTGACGAGATTAACTCGCACGAATGGTTAGTTTTTAACGGAGTGAAGTTTTATCAGTACAAAACTTCTCAAAAAAAATGTATAGAAATATCCGAAAAATCGGGAATTTGGGATTATTTGATAAATAATTATGCATATTATACTATCAGTCTTCCAAAACTTCATAGAATATGGTCAACAATTAATGGTGGAGTTGTAATTACTTCCCATAAATGGGGAAAAAATTATATTATTAATGATAGCCTAGGTTTAACGTCATCGCAAGTTAGCTCAGTGAATTTTTTACCTATTGACGGTACCGTATGGGCAACAACGCTTAATGGAATATCGAAAATAGAATACCAAAATCCGTTAAAACTTTTTGGACCCAATCAATCACTAAAAGGAAATGTTTACAGTATTAGGAAATTTAAAGATAAACTGTATGTGGCTACAAGTAATGGTTTATATGTTTTAGAGAAAAATAAATTTAACACATTTTTCAAAAAAGTTAGTTATTTTAAAGATAATATTGTTAATTATTTAGAAGTTATTGAAACAGAAAACGGTGAACGATTATGGATATCTTCGCAAAATACATTATTCGAATATGATGGCATTCTTTATAAGCGGTTATTCAATCAGGAAATAATTACTGAATACATTTTAAAGTCTAAATATAGAAACAATATTTTTATCGGTACACAAAATGGCTTATATAAATTTGATTTAGACAATAGAAATTTAGAGAAATTAGCTAATATCAGTGAATTTATAACATCAATCGTAGAAGATAATAAAGAGAATATTTGGTTTAGTACTTTATCAAATGGAGTTTTTTGTTATTCAAAAGAAGGGAAATTGTTGCATATAAATGAAAAGAATGGCTTGCCAGTATTAAACGATATTTATTTATTTTATTTGAAAGGTGAAGTTTTATTGTGTACATCAAAAGGACTTTTTGTGCTCGATAAAAGTAATTATACTATTACAAAATCTACTCACTTAGGTAATTGGATAAATAAATCAACCCGAAATATTATCAGTTGTTATAAAGGATACAATAATCAATTGTGGTTAAATATTTCTAATCGGTTATACTTATTAATTCCTCATTATGACAGTTTTAAGGTAGATTCCATAACATTTAACCGAATTCCCGAATCAACTATTTATAATGTATATACAGAACCTAGTGGTGTAACATGGATTGGAACAAATGAAGGTTTATTTTCGTACGACCCAAAATTCAACTATCCCAAATCGACCTATTATTGTTTAATTAGAAATATACGATTAAGTTATAACGATTCGGTAATATTTTATGGGACTTACTTTAACCCAGAAACTAAAATATCGTATTTGCAAGAAAAGTCAACTCAGAAATTTATGCTCGATTACAAGTACAATGCTCTTACGTTTATGTTTGCTGCACCTTTTTATCATGAAGAGCAAAAAACAATGTTTTCGTATATATTAGAAGGCTTTGACGATCATTGGTCAAGTTGGACTACCGAGAATAAAGCGATATATACCAATATTCCCGAAGGAAAATATACTTTTAAAGTTAAGGCTCGTAATATATACAATCAAGAAAGTCAAATAGCTTCTTTTAGTTTTGAAATATTGCCACCTTGGTATCGTACTATTTGGGCATATATTGGATATTTTTTAACAACAATAGTTTTGTTTATTGTAACAATAAAATTATATACCCGAAAACTCGAAGCCGATAAAAAACGATTGGAAAAGATTGTTGAAGAACGTACTGCCGAAATTGTTAAACAAAAAAATGAAATAGAAGAAAAGAATAAGGTTATAGAAGAAAAGAATAAAGATATTACTGATAGCATTTATTATGCAAAGCGAATTCAAGAGGCAATTTTACCACCCAAAGATAATTTTGGCATTGTAGGCGTTGAAATGTTTGTTTATTATAAACCTAAAGATATTGTTTCGGGCGATTTTTATTTTATCAGAAACATAGAACGTTCGCATGTGCTGGTAGTTGCTGCTGCCGATTGCACGGGTCATGGTGTGCCAGGAGCATTTATGAGTATGCTGGGAGCAAGTTTGCTGAATGAATTAATAACACGTACCGACATCAATCATACAGATGTTGTATTAAATGAGTTGCGTTCGGCAGTTATCAAGTCGCTTAATCAAGAAGGCAAAGATGTTGAAACAAAAGATGGAATGGACATTGCTTTAATTGCGTATAATTATAAAGAAAAAAAACTTGAATTTTCAGGCGCAAACAATCCGATGTATTTAGTTCGTAACAATGAGCTTATTGAATATAAGGCCGATAAAATGCCTGTTGGCTTATACGAACGCAGGCAAGAGCCTTTTACACGAACCGAAATTGAAATTATGAACAACGATATAGTGTATTTATTTTCCGATGGTTTTGCCGATCAATTTGGTGGAGAGCAAGGAAAAAAATATATGTATAAACGCTTTAAAGAATTTTTGCTTTCAATTCATCATTTACCTATGAATGAGCAAGAAGACTTAATAGATAAAGAAGCTTTAAATTGGCGTGGTAATATAGAGCAAATAGATGATCATTTAGTTATTGGAATTCGCTTTGTGTTTTAATCGTTTGGATATGAAATACGTATATGGTAAATATTTTTTAGTCTTTTCTTTAAAATATCTTTTATAATGCTTAATTCTTTTAATGTTAAAGGTGCAAGGTCTAACTGATGTTCATTTAATTTTTGCTGTATTATTGAGTCAATCATTTTTTGTAAACTTTCTTCGGTAATTTCTTTCAAACTTCTCGATGCTGCTTCAACAGCATCAACAATCATTACCACAGCTGTTTCTTTTGTAGTGGGAGGAGTTCCTTTGTAGCGAAACATTTCTTCATTTATTGGTTCATTGGGATGTTCTTGTTTGTAAGTTTTGTAAAAATATTGCATGATACTGGTTCCGTGATGCGATTCAATAAATTCTATAATCGGCTTAGGCAGTTTATATTTTTTGGCTAATTGTATTCCATAATTTACATGACCAGAAATAATTTCTACACTTTTATCAATTTGTAAATCTTTATGAGGATTGGGCATGTGGTGTTGATTTTCGATAAAATAATGAGGTAGTTCAATTTTACCTATGTCGTGAAATAAAGCACCAACTCGAGCTAAAAGAGAATTGCCGCCAATCTTTTGAATTATCTCTTCCGATAGGTTCGCAACTTGTAAAGAATGTTGAAAAGTACCAGGTGCTTTTTCGGAAAGAAGTTTTAAAATCGGATGATTGATATCGGATAATTCCATAAGAGTTACATCCGATAAAAAGCCAAATAATTTTTCGAAAATATAAATTAACGGATAAGCCGATAAAACCATCAGGGCATTTATAGCAAACCACGTAAAATTACTCCATTCTATTTCTTTTATATTTTCTGTCTGAACTATTGAAATTCCAAAATAAATTACACTATATGTAATAAAGATAAATAACGCTGCTAAAAACAATTGTACTCTGCGTCGTACGTTTATTAACACAAATACCGAAATCGTACCAGCCATGTATTGCATGAACATAAATTCGAAACTATTGGGTAAAAAGTATGAAATAATAAGTATGGTTATAGTATGCACAAATAATGCTAGTCGCGAATCGTAAAATGACCGAATTATTATAGGCATTAATGCAAAAGGAATTAAATAAATGCTTTTGCTATCCCAATCATATACTTTTTGAGCAATGAGCACAAATAAAATAATAAGCGATAAGATGAAAGAGGTTTTGGTAAAATGAGATAAAATTTCTTGACGAAAATGGTATAAAAACAAAAATACCATTAGCAGCCCTAATGCTATGGTTAAAAATTGTCCGATGAGTAAAAATGGGTTATATGAAGTTTTAACAATTTCTAAGCGTAACGATTCAAGAATTAAATATTTTTCTGAAGTGATAATTTCGCCTTTTGAAATAATTGTTTCTCCTTTTTGAATTAAGCCTTTAGTAATAGGAATGTCGTTTAACAATTGTTGTTTAACTTGTTCGCTAAGTTTTTTATCAATAAATATGTTAGGTTTAAAATAATCATGGATGTTTTTCATAATTTTAGTAGCATCGGGTAAAATTTGGGAAATTTTTTCAATAAAATACTTTTCAGCTTCTTTGGGTAATAAAAAATTTGTGTGAAAATATTCATCCAGCAAGGAATCGGATTGTACATAAAACAAAGAAAATTTGCTTTTGTTTGTCAATATTGAATCGGTAGCATCAATTATTCCGTATTGCTGATATATATGAGTTAATAAGGCAGAGCTTTCGTTCCATAAAATAGCTTTTATTGTATCGGCAATATTGGCATTATATATGTCTTTTTTTAAACTATTTAAAGAATTTTCAAATACTTGTTTATTTTTACTTGCGTAAACAGGAACATGTTGAAGCACACTATCTTTTTCTTCCTGATATAATTTAGGATCTTTTAGTATTGGAAAATCAAAGGGAGCAACTAAATCTTCGTAAAGCCAAGGTTTCCCTTTTTGATATTCGTATTGAAACTTAGTTTGATGTGGTATAATTAATAAAATCAAGAATGTACTAATGATGAACAATAACAGAGTAATGAAGTGTTTGTAATTTTCGAGTAAAAACGAAATAAATTTTTTCATATAATTTTATGTTCAATTGCTGCAAAGTTAATTGTTATCGAATAAAAAATGTATGATTTAGTTTGCTTTTCTTTTATGAAATTCTTCCATACCTTTATCAAGAAACTGAATAAAGTTATCGACATTTAAGTCGTATGCTTTAGGTTCAACAAGTAATTCACCATTTTCATCTAATAGAACATAATAAGGTTGAGCATTTACTTTAAAACGAGAAATTTGGAAGTCGGCATATTTTTTACCTATAGATTTTTTAATTTTTCCATCAACTTTTGATACAATCCATTCATTTTCTGGAAGTTCAGTTTTATCATCAACATATAAAGCTACGATGATGAAATTTTCTTTCAGTCGTTTTAATACTTCGGGATGGCTCCATACATTTGCTTCCATTTCACGACAATTAACACATCCATGACCTGTAAAGTCAATAAATAACGGTTTATTTTGTTCTTTGGCACATTTTAATGCCTGTTCGTAATCGAAATAACCTTTTAGCCCATGAGGAAGATGTAAAAATTCGGCATATTTAGGTTTTTCGCAAAGATCTTTGTTGCTTGAAATTGGGTTGCTCGAATAATTATTTTCTCTTACAATATTATTGATGTCAAAATCTAAAGTGCTTTGCGGTGGTAAATATCCCGACAATGCTTTTAATGGTGCCCCCCACAAGCCGGGTATCATATAAACAACAAATGCAAAAGTAATGATAGCAAATATTAAACGTGGTACACTGATGTGTTTAACTTCACTATCGTGAGGAAATTTGAGTTTTCCTAACAAATAAAAGCCCATTAAACCAAAAATTACAATCCAAAAAGCCAAGTATACTTCTCTATCTAAAATTCCCCAATGATATGTTTGATCGGCTACACTTAAAAATTTTAAACCTAAAGCTAATTCTAAAAAACCGAGCACAACTTTAACAGAATTAAGCCATCCACCCGATTTGGGTAAGTTTTTAAGTAGGGAAGGGAAGAATGCAAAGAATGTAAATGGTAAAGCAAAAGCAAGTGAAAATCCAAGCATACCTATGATTGGTTCGACTACTTCACCTCCAGCCGATTTTACTAAAATAGCTCCAACAATAGGACCTGTGCACGAAAATGAGACGAGAACTAAAGTAAAAGCCATGAAAAAAGGACCTAAAACACCACCTTTCTCAGCTTTTTGATCTACTTTGCTAATCATCCACGAGGGAAGTACTAATTCAAACATGCCAAAAAATGATGCTGCAAAGACAACAAATATTAAAAAGAAAAATATGTTTGGAAGCCAATGTGTGCTCAAAAAATTAGCAAAATTTGCTCCTAAGGTAATAGCAACTATTGTCCCAATAATTGTATAAATTAAAATAATACTAATTCCGTAAACTATAGCTTGAAATTTAGCTTTCCTTTTATTATTATCATTATGCATAAAAAATGAAACCGTCATAGGTATCATTGGAAATACACAAGGTGTAAGAATTGCAGCAAGGCCTGCTAAAAATGAAAAAATAAATAACCACCATAATGAACCCTTACCATTCGATGATTTGGATTCGCTGACTTCATTAATACTTGGTGAAATAATACTTTTTGATATGGAGTCGTTGTTTGCTTGTGAAATGTTGTTGGAACTATCTTTTTTTAATGCCAACGCACTGTCGTTCGCTTGATTTTTAACAGACTCTGGTTGAAAAGGAATATTAAAATCATATTCTTCCATTACACACATACCATCAAGAAAACAAGCTTGATATTCGATAGAACCCTCAATATTAAAGGGTTGATCAGATTTAATTACGATCGATTGAGAATATGTTGCCTCTTTTTCAAAATACGACCGTTCGCTTTCCATAATTTCATCATATTCAGTTTTCGCTTTAGGTGATTCTTGTATTTTGCCTTTTAGTGAATATTTTTCGTTTTTCTTAAAGTTGAATATTAATGGATTTAATTTATCGTTGATTGAATAAAAATGCCAATCTTTATCAGGTTTTGCTTTAAATAATAGAGTATATTCATTATCGGATTTCTTTACAACTTCGATGTTCCAATTAATTCGTTGTTTGATTTGACCATACGAATAAAAATACACCAACAACCCTAATAAAAAAATAAAAGTTTTCATAATTATTTTGTAAGCTAAAACATGCAAATATATGCATATTTTAAATTATGTAGAAACTTAATAACTTAAAGTATTTTAATGAATTTTTGAACATTCGATTAAATACATTTAAAAAAATTTTTTTTCTTTAAAAAATAGATTTATATTTGCTCTGAATAAAATTTTATTGTATATGAAAAGAAGGTATTTCATTTTATTGTTATTTCTAATCATGGTAATTTTTTCACAAGCTCAGTTTACAATTTACAATATACAATTATCGCAACCTTCCAATGCAAGTCAATTGGTTGATAAACTAGTAGGTACTGGTGTTACATTTTCTAACGCAACTTTTACAGGCAGTTATGGTGGGACAGAAGCGGGTAATGCTGGTTATTTTAATGGAGGCACTAACATTATTGGGCTTAATAGTGGTATTATTTTATCTACAGGTAATGTCGGAAGAAACTGGTACACGGGAACATTAATAGCTGGACCCAACTTGTATTATAATATGGGAACAGCAACAGGAACTGGAGCTGATGCTACGTTACAGGCAATCGTCGGAGCACAAACATATGATAGAGCAGTTCTTGAGTTTGAATTCGTTCCTGAATCTAATTTTATTCAATTTCGTTATGTTTTTGCATCCGAAGAATATAATGAATGGGTAAATGATGTGTATAACGATGTATTTGGCTTTTTTGTTACATCGCTCGAAAGCGATGGTTACAACTATAATAATAAAAACATAGCTATAGTGCCTAATACAACTAATACAGCTGTAGCAATAAATACCATAAATAATGGTCCATGTTCGGGAGCCCCCAGTTGCAATACTGCTGGTATTGGTCCATGTACAAATTGTGCATATTATTTCGACAATGCCACAGGTGCAAGGCAAATTGAATATGATGGATTTACTACGGTGCTTACGGCATCATGTGCCGTTACACCATGTAAACGTTACAGAATGAAAATTGCTATTGCTGATGTTTCTGACCAATGGCTCGATAGTGGAGTCTTTCTTGAAGAAAATAGTTTTGTCAGTCCTATTATAGATAATATAGGATATACAACTTCAAATCCAACAGCTGGTGGTGGCACTAATATGGTTGAAGGTTGTAGTAACGGGGTTATTACTTTCCAATTAAGTTCCCCAACCCCCATGAACAGAAATGTTAATTTTACTATTGGTGGAACAGCTGTGTATGGTACAGACTATACTACAATTCCTAATATTTCGGGAACCTTTACGCCACCCAATAACTATTATGTTACAATACCGGCAGGACAATCATCTACAACATTAACCATTGTTCCTATACAAGATGGAGTTGTTGAAGGAACAGAATCTATTATTTTTGGTATTACAACTAATTTATGTCCTCCATATAATACGGTAACTCAAACCAAGTATATAATTGATAATTCTACACCATTTTCTGCAAGCTTGCCACCAGAAATAAATATTTGTGCAGGTTCTTCCACTCAAATAAATGCTACTCTAAATGGTGGACAACCACCTTTTACTTATCAATGGAGTTCTGGACATTCTACTAATCCAATTAATGTAAATCCAGGGGCAACCACTATTTACAATTTAACAATTACTGATGCATGTGGTCAAACAACCACAGCAACAACCACTGTAGTTGTAAATCAAATTCCAGCAGCAATTCCTTCAGTAAATGCACAAGCTATATGTAGTGGACAATCTACAAGCATAAACTTAAATTCGAATGTACCATCGGCAAATTTTGCATGGACAGCTACAGGAGGGTCAAATATTTCTGGTTATTCTAATGGAAGTGGTAACGGAATTTATCAGACTTTGATAAACTCTGGAACTACTGCTCAATCAGTTACTTATACTATTACTGCATCTGCCAATGGATGTACAGGAAGTCCGGCTAATGTAATTGTTACTGTTAATCCAACACCTATAATAAACAACATATCTACAACTCCAGTTACAACCTGTACAGGACAACCCGATGGAACTATAACTATTAATGCTTCGGGTGGTACTGCTCCACTGAGCTATAGTTTAAATGGTTCTGCATTTCAATCATCTAATTCATTCTCTGGTGTAGGTGCTGGTAATCATAATGTTGTTGTACAAGATGCTGCAGGTTGCCAAGCCTCACAATCAAACATTTCAGTTACCACATCTTCAGGTCCTACGATCAATCAAATTATTACTACAAATTTGAATTGTTATGGACAAAATAATGGCAGCATTACTATAAATGCTACTGGTGCTGTGGAATATAGCATTGATAATGGTCAAACATGGTCAACATCTAATATATTTACGGGTTTGCCTGCAGGTACATATCCTATTCTTGTTCGTGATGCAGGAATGTGTGTTGCACCAGGTGTAGCATACATCACATCGCCTTCAGAAATGACGGCAACATTTAGTACAGTAGATGAGTTTTGCGGAAATATTGGTAGTGCTGTAATTAATGTTTCGGGTGGTGTGGCACCTTATACTTATTTATGGAGTAATAATTCTACAAGCAATATGATTAATGCATATGCAGGATCATATTCAGTTACAGTTACTGATGCAAATAATTGTACAAAGGTATTTGGCGTTAACATAGGGAATATTCCTGCTCCAGTGATAACAAATGTTAATGTTACCAATGTATCTTGTTTCAATGGTAATAATGGGATGATTGTAATTCAAGCAACTGGGGCTCAATTTTATAGTATAGACAATGGAAATACATGGTCATCATCGAGCATGTTTAATAACTTACCGGCCGGAACATATACTGTTATTGTGCGCGATGCCAATAGTTGCACCGATGTAGAAACAGTTATTATAACTTCACCTACAGAAATTACAGCAAACATTACAACAACTCCTGAATTATGCGGTTCTCCGGGTTCTGCATCAATAAACGTTAGCGGCGGAATTGCTCCGTATACTTTCATATGGAGCAATGGTTCAACTTCTTCAAATTTAACTAATGTTCAAGGAGGAACGTATACAGTTACAGTTACCGATGCAAATCAATGTAGCAAAGTATTTACTGCCAATGTCCCATTTCAAGGAGGAAATGCTGAAATAACGCCTACGGTTACAAATGTGTCGTGTTATGGCTTATCTAATGGTTCTATAC
>JAOADU010000068.1 GCA_026417155.1 Bacteroidales bacterium
ATGCTCTTGTAGCTCAACGCTCCATAAGCGATACACTATGGGTCGCCAACGGAAACCATATTCACAACACTAATTCCGGGCGTGTCGGTATCGGAATCAATAACCCTACCGGAAAAGTTACCATACAAGGTGATACTTCCAACGTGCTTTTTGAAGTTAGAGACAAAGACGGTAATCCTGTTTTTATTGTATATCAAGATAGTGTTCATGTGTTTGTTAGCAACGCAAATAGCAAAACCAATAAAGGTACATTTGCCGTTAGTTCCAAAGCACAAACGAAAACTGGTACTAACACCATTTTTAGAGTTGTGCCCGATAGCATTGTAGAAATTAAAGACGGACAAGGACTCCCAGTTTTTCAAGCATTCGAAGACAGTGTTTTAGTTTATGTCGACGCATCTGGTTCAAAAACCAACAAAGGCACTTTTGCCGTTAGCTCCAAAGCACAAACGAAAAACAACACGCAATACCTGCGTATTACCCCCGATAGCTCTCGTGTTTATACTGAAGATCCCAATGCCGGATTTGGAGTTAGGGACTTAAGTAGCGGTAGTGCTACTAGCTACATGCAATTAACTCCTGAAAATTATTTTATCGGACATGAGGCAGGTAAAAATAATACAAATGGGTTATACAACATTTTTCTTGGGTACAATTCTGGTTTTAACAATGTTAATGGAACTTACAATGTTTTTTTAGGTTACAAAACGGGTCTTAATAATACTAACTCCACTCACTGTACATTTTTAGGATATGAAGCTGGTAAATTTAATAACAGTCATAATAATACATTTATAGGTTCTGAAGCTGGTAAGAATCATCAAGGTGGGGAATCTAATGTATTTATTGGGAGTGGTGCAGGAAAAAATGATTCTATTGGCTCATGGAATATTTTTATTGGCAATAATGCCGGGTTTGCTAATAAACTTGGCTCAAGTAATGTATTTTTAGGTGTCGGTTCTGGTGCATTTAACTATAATGGATATAATAATGTCTTTTTAGGCAATTTAACAGGATATTATAATAACAATGGTTATGAAAATGTGTTTATCGGTGATATGTGTGGGTATAAAAACACAACAGGACACAACAACATATTCATCGGTTCCGACGCAGGTCACAATAATCAAAGCGGTAAGTTTAACATATTTTTAGGAACTAACTGTGGAGTAGCACATAATAAAGGTGATGCTAATGTGTATATTGGCTATGAGTGTGGTTATTTTAGTGATAGCAGTGAATATAATGTAGGAATTGGTTATTGGACATTACGCAACAATAAATCGGGCAAAAGCAATGTTGCTATTGGACACGAAGCACTATACAACAATAAAGGTTTCGGAAACACAGCGTTAGGTTATAGAAGTTTAATTTCATTAGATTCCAGTATATATAATGTTGGTATTGGTCCATTCAGTGGTTGGAATCTAAAAGTTGGGAACCATAATGTAATAATTGGAGCATGGGCATATGCCAATAATGATACTTGCTACAGTACTGTTTGTATTGGTAATGGAGCTATGCATAAATCAGAAGGTATACATAATGTAGCACTTGGTTCAGGTGCATTATTTTGGAACAAAGGAAATGAAAATACTGCAATCGGAGCTAATGCATTTAGCTCTTCAAATCAAACAAACTATAGCAACTCAACAGCTATCGGTAATGAAGCAACCATAACAGCAAGTAATCAAATTCGACTAGGCAACTTAAATGTTTTATCTATCGGAGGTTTTCAACCATGGTCAGTACTTTCCGATAAAAGATTTAAAACAGACATCAAAGAAAATGTTCCAGGACTTGATTTTATTCTTAAATTAAGACCTGTCACCTATCGATTAAATGTTAACGAAGTCAATAACTTTTTACAATTGCCCGATTCATTACGCAACAGAGAATCAGAAAAAACACGAACCCAAATCGTAGAAAGCGGATTTATTGCTCAAGAAGTAGAAGAAATTGCAAAACAATTAGGTTACGAATTCAATGGAATTGATAAACCAAAAAACCAACACGATTTTTATTCATTAAGATATTCCGTTTTTGTAGTACCCATGGTTAAAGCCATTCAAGAGCAACAAAAAATCATTGAACAACAACAAAAAGAGATTAATCAATTAAAACAAGAAGTACTAAATTTAAAAAATAAATTAAAATGAATATGAAAACAACGATAATCTCGTTTTTATTAATAATCATTTATTTTACAGCAAAAGCACAAGCACCACAAGGTATTTCGTATCAAGCTGTGGTAAGAGATAACAATGGAAATATTATTGCTAATCAGCAAGTTCGGTTTCGATTTACAATTATACAAGATGCAAGTAATGGTCTAGAAGTATATCAAGAAATACAGAATGTTTATACGAATTCCATGGGATTAGTAAACCTATTTATAGGTTATGGAGTACCATACATAGGCAGTCTATCTAACATCGATTGGGCAAATCACATGCATTTTCTTAAAGTAGAGATTGACCCATTAGGAGGAAATAATTTTATTGAGTTAGGACTTACTCAACTGGTTAGTGTACCTTATGCCTTTTATGCGAATATTTGTGGTAATGCTGTTTCATACACTGCTGGAAATGGAATTAATATTGCCAATGGAATTATTTCTAATACTGCTCCTGATCAAATAATTGTAATAAATGGACAACAAGGAATTTCTGTTTCTGGTAATTATCCCAATTTTACAATTGAACACACTGCTCACAATGGTGATGTTAGCGGAACTAATACTTTAACTGTAACAGGAATACAAGGAAAACCAATTAGCAGTAATACACCACAAAACAACAATATATTATTTTACAATGGAACTATGTGGATGCCTGTAGATGCAGCTACAACTATTTGTAGTTATTTTCAATTTTATTACGCAGACAGAGATAACGACACATATGGAGATAAATATGCTGCCATTTTTTCATGTACACAGCCTTTAGGATATGTTGATAATAATTTAGATTTCAACGACAATGACAGTACAATCAATCCAACAGCACCAGAAATTTGCGATGGAAAAGATAATAATCAAGATGGAATTATCGATCCTGAAAATTCCTTAAATTGTACATTGTTTTATTATGATGCGGATAATGACAATTATGGTTTAACAAATAACTTTAAATGTCTATGTTCTGCAATTGGTTTATACAGAGCTCAAAATGGAGGTGATTGTAATGATAATGATCCCAACATTAAACCCAATTCCTCTGAAATGTGTAATAATGTAGATGATAACTGCAACGGACTCATAGATGAAGAGAATGCAATAGGATGTATTATTTATTATTTCGATCTCGATAACGATGGTTTTGGCGTAAATAATAACTTTAAATGTTTATGCTCACCTCAGGGTTATTACCGTACTCAAACACCGGGCGACTGTAATGATAATAATGTAAATATAAACCCCTCAAAAGTTGAAGTTTGTGATGGTGTAGATAATAATTGTAATAATCAAATTGATGAAGAAGGATCGCAAGGATGTACAATATACTATAAAGATATAGATTCTGATAGCTATGGTATTTATTCTGATACCAGATGCTATTGTAGTAGCCCAACATATCCATATACTGCAACCCAATTTGGAGACTGTAACGACAATGACCCTACTATTAATCCTGGATCAATCGAAAAATGTAATAATAAGGATGATAATTGCAACGGAGTTATTGACGAAGAAAATGCACAAGGCTGTGTTATATATTATTATGATGCTGATAATGATGGTTATGGAATAACTACTAATAAAAAATGCCTTTGCTCTGTATCGGGAATGTATAAAGCCACACATCCCGGTGATTGCAATGATAATAATCCTTACATTAATCCAGGTGTTACGGAAAAATGCTCAAATTTCATTGATGATAATTGTAATGGACAAATTGATGAAACTCCTTGTACTCCATAATTTTTTCTATTTTAATTACAATTCATTGTCAATGAAAAATGACTCATTTTAGCATCGCTAATAATTTTCATTTTTTAATTTTTACTCTTACATTTGCAAAAACTATTAATTATGATTCGTTTATTTTTTCTCATTTTTAGTCTTTTTATTTATTTTTATTCTTTTGGTGAACCCATAGATACATTACGAGCCAAGCTTGTTGCTAAAATTTTTCTTGAAAAGCAAGCGATTAAATTCAATCAAAAATTTTCATTAAATCAAATAAATAAAACCCATGTTTTTTATTATCAAGAAAAGCCTGCTTTTTATATTTTTTCCTTCAATCCGACTGGCTTTGTTATTGTAAGTGCCGATGATAATGCTTTTCCAATCTTAGGTTACTCATTCGATAGCGAGTTGAACACTAACCACCTACCTCCTGCTTTTAGCGAATATTTAGAGAATGCAGCAAAACAAGTTACTACTGCCATTCAAAATAATAAATTTAAAAATGTTTGGTTCGACATTGAACATACACCTATTGCAAAAGTTAATAAATCTACCAATGCTGTGGCTCCTCTACTAACACTCAAGTGGGATCAAGATGTTCCATACAACAATTACTGCCCCCCTCATCCTAAAGGACCTGGCGGACGTTGCTTAACAGGTTGTGTTGCAACTGCTATGGCAATGGTTATGAAATACCATAACTATCCCGAACGAGGAAGAGGAGTAAAAACATTTTATTGGACAAGTTGGGATACAATTGATTATGAAAACACGTATTACCGTTGGAACCAAATGACAAATGTTGCCAATTCGCAAAGTGCTAATGCAATAGCAGAACTAATGTATCACTGCGGAATAGCAGTCAATATGGATTATGGACCCTATGCTTCTGGAAGCTACACCTTTTGGATACCACAAGCCATGAAATATCATTTTCGTTACCATCCACAAATACGTTATTTCAGAAGAGACCAATTTTTCGACTATGAATGGGACATGATGATTCGTGATGAACTAACAAACAAACGCCCTGTAATTTATAGCGGCAGTGGAACAGGTGGGCATGCTTTCGTATGCGATGGATTTCAAGATACCTGCTTCTATCACTTCAATTGGGGATGGGGTGGATATGGCGACGGTTATTTTTATTACAACGATCTAACACCCGGAACCAATGATTTTTCGTACGGTCAGGCGGCTGTAGTTTACATTATGCCATATTTCGATAACTATTGTGTCGAAAATTTTTTACTTAACGATACCGCTCGCACATTTAATGATGGAAGCGGATATTCATATTACTGGAATAATACATCTTGCTCATGGCTAATTAAGCCGAAAAATGGTCAGAATATTTGGCTATATTTCAATAAATTTCAAACAGAACCTATAAATGATGTTCTTTATATTTATGATGGTCAAAACGATCAAGCACCACTTATTGGTGCATTTTCAGGTTACACCTTGCCTCCAACAATAACTTCATCAGGAAATGCTCTTTATTTAAAGTTTGTTACTAACGACACCATACAAGGTCAAGGGTGGGAAGCATATTATTCTACTACCCCTGTCTCTGTTCTTAATAACACTATTGAAGCAGCTATTCGAATATACCCCAATCCCATAAAAGATATTCTTTTTATAGAAAATATGAATAATACAACCTATCATTATGAGATTATTAATTTAATGGGTAAAAAAATATCTTCCGGAACAATTTCAAACTACGCTGCTATTCGTGTTACCGATTATCAACAAGGTATTTATTATATTATTATAAAAAACGATAACATTACCATTACAAAGAAATTCACTATCATAAAGTGATTATGAAAAAGTTGGTTGTATTAACCGGAGCTGGTATAAGTGCCGAAAGTGGAATTAGCACTTTTAGAGATAGTGGTGGATTATGGGAACAATATCGCATTGAAGATGTTGCTACACCCGAAGCATGGGCAAAAAATCCAAAGCTTGTGTTAGAATTTTACAATCAACGTCGTAAGCAACTTTTAGAATGTCTGCCCAATGAAGCACATTATAATCTTGTAAAATTAGAACATTACTTCGATGTACATATCATTACCCAAAATGTTGACGATTTACACGAACGTGCAGGAAGTAAAAACATCCTCCACTTGCATGGCGAATTACGTAAAGCACAGAGCACTGCAGATCCTGAGTTAATATATGAAATAAAAGGATGGGAATTGAAATGGGGCGACTACTGTGAAAAAGGAAGTCAATTACGTCCCTTCATTGTATGGTTTGGCGAACCTGTCCCTAAAATTATAGAAGCTGAACAAATAACCGAAACTGCCGATATCTTTGTTGTCATCGGTACTTCATTGCAGGTATATCCAGCTGCAGGTTTACTACAATATGTTAAACCCAATGTGCCTATTTACATTATTGACCCCAATGATGTGTTTTCGTGGCGAAAGGCTATACATATAAAAGAAAAAGCCTCCATTGGAACAAGAAAACTATTAGAAGAGCTTATTAAGTAATTACTTTTTTACAATTATTTTTTCTGTTCCTACAATTTTACCATCAGCCAATAATTGAATAAAATAAACACCATCTTTCCATTGACTAACTGGTATGCTTACCACACCAACATTTCCATTTTTTATTGCTTGAGTATACTGTCGTTTACCTATTATGTCATATACTTCCAATACAGCATTTTGGGGCTTGCTCAATGAATACGAAATATAAACTTCTTTTGATGCAGGATTAGGGTATGGTTTACTTAATTGCGACATTTGATTTGGTTTTATACTTTGTCCCGTAGCATCATATTTAACATATATCC
>JAOADU010000085.1 GCA_026417155.1 Bacteroidales bacterium
ACCCTATTGTTGTACCCGATTTCCGAGATAGAATACGAGCAGTTGGTGATAATACATTAGAATTTGTGGGATCGAAATCTGTCATCGTTGGCGTAGTATTAGACGAAGAAAATGCATTGCCATATACATATTTTTCGGAAGCTCCGCCAAAAGTTAAAAATGCTTCAGCTCCATAAAAACCTTGTAAGCGAGTTTTCCCACGACGTTTTTCCATACCTGCACCGATAACAACATTTTTATCGGAATATTTTGCTTTATCTTCAACCGTTACTAATGGGTCGCTTTGTCCGTCTTGCATAACATATTCTTTGTCGGTTGTATTTACTATTCCTAAGCGCACTACTGCTCTATACGCTGTTTGATTGTCAACAAAATATTTAGCATATATTGCCCGCGATCCATCTACAAAGCTCCACGAACTTGGATCGGCAAATGCTGCAGCTTGGTTAATTTTTACAAAATTTCCGAAGAAATTAAAAATAGGTGTAGCGTCTATTCCAATTGCGTATTCGCCAGCCTGAGGTAAAATAACTTCACCTTTTTTGTTTTTTAGTTCTTCTTGTGCAGTTAATACAAATGCACCTAAGAACATAACTGAAAATAAAATACTTAATTTTTTCATAAATATAATTTTTGGTTATTAAAGCAAAGTTATACGTTTATTTTTTAAATTAATGTGAAATGTTTTTTTAAATATCACAATTAGTGTTAATAAAATATTATAATAATCACAATATCAAATCTTTACAATTTATTGACCTATATTATATTGTTGATAATTTTTCTAACAATGCTATATTTTCTACATGACTTGTTTGTGGAAACATATCAAATGGCTGATATTGAATAACCTTATACTGATTTTTGAGCAGTTGAATATCGCGAGCTTGTGTAGATGCATTACAACTTACGTAAATAATTTTCTTTGGTTGTAAAGATAAAATAATATTTATTACCTGAGGATGTATGCCCGATCGCGGTGGATCGAGTACTATAACATCAGGTTTGTTGAGCATATGCTGACTTTGCAAAATTTCTTTTACGTCTCCTGCTATAAAAGTTGCGTTTTGAATTCCATTTATTTCTGCATTATGAATGGCATCGTTTATGGCATCTTGTACATACTCAATTCCTATTACATGTTTTACGTATGGAGCCATTAATAAACTAATTGTTCCTATTCCACAATATAAATCGTACACTATTTCGTTGCCTGTAAAGTTTGCCCATTCTATGATTTTTTTATACAAATTTTCGGTTTGCTTTATATTAATTTGCATAAATGCTTTGGGGCTAACTTTAAAATAAGTTCCTAATATTTTTTCTTCTAAATATGGTTTTCCATAAATTAATTTCATCTCTACATTTTCGAGTGTATCGTTGCGTTTGTTATTTATCGCAATATAAAATGATACTATTTCGGGAAAAAGCTTTTGTAATTGTATTTCCAATTGCTTTATAATATTTTCTGATGGAATCGTTAGCGATAATATGACCATAAACTCGTGTGCTAACGTATTTCGTATGATTAAATTTCTAAGTATTCCTTCATGAGAACGCGAATTATAAAACGATACATTTTCAGATAAAGCAAATTCTCTAAAAAAATTCCTAATTTTATTTGAAGGTTCTGGTTGTAAATAACATTGCTCAATATCGAGCACCTTATCGAACCTATTGGGTATATGAAAACCTAACACAGGCTGACGGGTATCATGTTCATCAACAAACCATTTATGGGTAGAAAATGTAAACTCCAATTTATTTCTATAAAAATAAACGACTGGACTAGCTAATATTGGCATTTGAGGAGCATATATTTTACCAATTCGCTCCATTTGGTCTTTTACTTGCTTTTCTTTGTATTTTAATTGCGTTGCATATTGCATATGTTGCCATTTACAACCTCCACAT
>JAOADU010000005.1 GCA_026417155.1 Bacteroidales bacterium
CAATTATACAAACTGTTTTCACTCTGCTAAATTTGATATAAAAAAACAACTATGAAAAAGAAAATTATCCTTTTGTGTGTTTATGTTTTTTTCATTAGCAACATTATATGTCAAGTAGCAATAAATAATTGTGGCACATATTCTCATAGTATTGCAGATTTAGATTTGGATTGGACAAGTAAAGGCTTGTTAATACCTCGAATGACGACATCACAACGGAATTCTATAAACTCCCCTGCACATTCTTTATTAATATTTAATACTACTACAAATTGTTTTGAATGGTGGGATAATAGTTCGTCGCAGTGGATTTCGATGAGTTGTGGTTGTAATTTGCCTACAACGCCTACAGCTACTTCGGCTACTAATATTCAAGCAACTAGTTTTAGTGCCAATTGGAATGCATCAACAGGTGCCACGGGCTATTACTTAGACGTAGCAACCAATGCATCATTCACAACTTTTGTTTCGGGATACAATAACTTAAATGTTGGAAATATTACAACTTATACTGTAAGTGGTTTAACGTGCAACACCACTTACTATTATCGTGTAAGAGCCTACAATACATGTGGTACTACAGCCAATAGTAATACTATTACTGTTACAACATCTGCATGTAATCCTACTTGTACTGCTGGAGGAATTACGCAAACATGGTTAGGTAGTAATTCTGATGTTGGAAATATGATTAATGGATCTAACGAACAAAACAACAACACCCAAGTAGAAAAATATTGTTACAATAATTTACCAGCCAATTGCACATCGTATGGTGGTCTATATCAATGGGCAGAAGCTATGCAATTTGATTATACATATAATAATGCAAATGCTTCGCCAGATTATACTTGCGATCCTTGTTATGGTTCAGGACGACAAGGCATATGCCCTGCAGGGTATCATATTCCAACGGATTTAGAATGGAGTAGATACGAATGGTGTGTTGAAACAACAATAGCCCCTGTAGGAAGTACTTCATTAAGTACATTCCAAAATACAATAGGATGGAGAGGTGATAATTCTACTGCAGGTCCTGGTTATAAAATGAAGCATAATAGCCTTTGGAACGGAAGTAATGTAAGTGGATTTGGTGCTCTTGCAGGAGGATATAGAATTTATGATGGATCAGGTTTCTCATTTGGTACGAGTAATGGATTTTATTGGACAACAGTGGAACGATCGAGTTCACCGAACGATCAGGCATTAATGAGGCAATTTGCTGGTACAGAAAATAGAATAGAACGGCATGAGTCAAATTATAAAAGACATGGGATGACAGTCCGATGCTTACAAAATTAAAATAAAAAAGGCTGTCAAAAAAGACAGCCTTTTTTTATTATGATTAAGTTTGATGAGTTTATTGTTTAATTATTTTTTGTTTTGCAAGAACATTACCATCGAGGGTAGAAACTTTTAAAGTATAGAAACCATTTACGATATTTTCCATGTTAACTTCGTTCGTTTTATTATTTACCAATTGGCAGTATATTTCACGTCCAGTAATATCGTAAATTTGTATTAAAGCATTTTCGACGCTATTTAATTGAATGTTTAATTGGTTTGTAACCGGATTTGGATAAATAACTACATCATGTGAATTCTCAATGGGTGAGATAGAAGTAGGAATAGGGTTATTAAATTCGAAGGAAGACAAATCAGGATTAGCATCTCGCGGGTTGCCATTTATATCATAAGGTACATTGAAATAAACTTGAGGCATATTGGGGTTAATAAGTGGACTATTAGCATAAACATTGAAGGCAGATTTATAATCAAAATCGAGTGGCGACAGGTCAGTGTTGGGTAATGATACAAATAATGGATTGGAAGTTAAAATATTTGATTTATAATGAGGCCAGCCAAATTCAACAAGAGAATTGGTTATATCGAGTGTGTTACCGGGATCGTAGTAAAATATTCCATCGGGAGTATTATTTGAAGTAAATTTGGGCCCGTTATCCCAGAAAACTGAATTTGAAACTTTTACGTGAACTGAAGGATGTGTTGACATTAAATAAAACAAACGTCCCGGATAAGCTAATGAGGTTAAATTGTTTTGCATGTAAATACAATTTTGAATAACTACTTCAATAGGATTACTCGACCATAACCCATTAGCCATAAGTCCAGTACCATAATTTGAGAAATTTTGAAACATTAAACAGTTTATCATAGCTAGCTTAGTTGCTCCATAAGGGGAAATTACAGCTCCGGCATCACCACCATAATTATCAATAAAGTATGTTTCTCTAACAAAAACAGTGTCGGTGAGTGTAAAGTTATTTATAGTAATGGCAGGTCCATTAAAGTTTCTCCAAAAGAAACAATTTTTTATTTTAGGAGTAGAATTGATAATAGTAATTGCAGAACCTGGTACCAAAAATAATCCATTGTAAGTAAAACCTGGAAGTACTCCAGTAGCACCTCTGTTTTGCATGAAAATTAAATTTGATAAAACAGGTGAGGCACTATCTTTAAGAAAAACTGCTCCAACAATCTTACAATTTCCCCAATATTGTAAAGTGGTATCAAGATAAAAAGCATGTTTAATGACAAAATTATCTAATAATGTGGCAGAAGTTAAAGGTGTTATGTTTCGTACAATAGAATAAGCATTATCTTCTATGTACGGATCATACATTTGAATAGCACCTGGCCATGGAAAGTACGTTGGATCGTTTTGATACATATCGCCTGATAGTATAGAAGGGTATAAAAAAACATTTTGATAAGCTAAATTCCCTTCTTGTCCAGGCATTCCTTGAAATGAACCCCTAACTTTTACCCCTTCTTTTAGCACATAAGTTGACCAACGAGAATAATTTGTAAATACAAAGGCAGAGTCATATTTTGGAACATAAGTTCCGGCAGCAACCCATACTTCATCACCAAATTGACTGTCGTTTATGGCATCTTGCAGGTCCCTGTATGCTTGATTGTCGTTCCATGAATAAGGACCTTGGTATCCTGCACCTTGAATACCTGTTGTTTTGACATAACGGATGGTTTGACTAAATAAAGTTACACAAACCATCATAACCATGGAAAAAGTAACTAATGTTTTCATAGACTTAAAATTTTGGTTAAACAATATTTCTTATGCAAAAATAAACTAATTCTAAATAACTTTTGTTAAACAAATGTTAAATAAAAAAATAATAAACAGATGCGAAAGTCCTTTAAATAAAAAACCGAAATTTTTAAATAAATAACTTTTCTATTTATTTCATTTCGTACAAAGCTTTTTCAATAAACGGATAAAAACCAAAGATTTTTTTCTCAGAATCAATAACAACAATGCTAGGAGTTGCAATGATATTATATTGCTTACTTATTTGACCTTTCCATCCTCTGAGCTCTGAATAATGAAGCCAATTAAATAATTGGTGCTTATTTATGTATTCTTGCCACGATATTGCATTAGTATCGAGTGAAATAGCAATTACTTGCAATTGTTTGTTTTTGTGTTCTTTTTGCCATTGTTCTATTTGTTGTTTCATACGTGGAATTTCGGTTTGGCAATGTGAACACCAACTAGCCCAGAATATTAACATTATGTAGTCGGCATTAATATCATATAATGATAATGTTTTATCGGTTCCGGCAAGTTCCATCTCAAAATGTGGTGCTAAGGCACCTTTAACAATATTTCTATAAACAGCAGCTTTCTGATGTGCCCATGTCCAATGATTTTCTTGTTCTCCGCAATCACCTTCTTTTTGAATATTGAGCCATTTATCATAAACTTGTAAGAAGAGCGTTTTATCATCATCGCGATCTAACTTTCGTAATGCATAAGTTAAAATAGCTTCTTTATTTTGGGTATTTTTATCTATTTTTTCAATGAAGCTATTTATTCCATTAATGATATCGGCTTTATCTAAGTAAAGCCCTGCAATATTTTCTTTATGATGATGATGCAAATAAACCCATTCTTCAAATTTGTCTATTAAAGTACTACTAAATAAAAAGATTGAGTCATTGGGGTTAAAGTAATCCCAAAAATGTTGTCGAAAAATTTTAAATCGTTCGCCATCGGGCATACCATAGTCGGGAATGACAGGTTTGTAATAGGCTAAAGCTATAGTTTTTGCAGGATTTTCTGGTTGCTTTAAAAGATTCTTATAATAATGCTCAATTTTTTTGTATCTTTTATAGTATTCTTTGATAAGAACTTGCGAAAATTCGTCGCTATAAGGGAAAAGACGACTCATTTCGAGTAACCAGCCTTCGGCTACTTTTACTTTCTTATAATGCTGATAAAAATCGTATAAAATTTTATTTTCATTATTCCACGTAGAATAACCGCTATCGAGTGCAAAATTGTTCCATTGTGAAGGACGAAATACAGTATTTAATACAATATCTTTTTCGTTTTTCTTGGGTTGTGGATTATCAGAATGTGGAATGTTAATGGTTTGTTTTCCATAGTCGTTATAACCAATAACATCAGCGAATTGATTCCAATTAAGTTGAATACGAAATGTAACATGTTTTGCCGCTTTTATATTATCGGGGTAACGTTTTTTCATGGTTTCGTATAACGGATACGAAAATTCTCCTTTGTTATTTGTACGAACAGAGTCAATAAATATTAATGAATCTGCAAAAATTGCATAAATAGCAAAACTTCGGTTATTGAAATTTTTGATTGTCCCCGAAAAAGTTTGAGCAAATGTACTATGAAGTACTACAAAAAAAATTAATGAATAAATGTATTTCATTGAATTTTAATTTTAATGCAAAAATATACCTTTTAGTTTAAATTTATTAGTGCAAATGAGAAATTAAGAAAGTTGTTTGTATTATTTTTTTATAGATACATTAATTCATATTAGACAAATGATTTATCTGAAAAATAAATCAAGTAGTATATTAATTTTTTAGGCAACGAACAGAGAAACCGTGTGATTTATAATGAGGATAGCGATGACTTTGATAAATTGTAAAATTCAAATTTCTTGACCAGGCAATATTTATGCTATATTCAGTAGCGGTCCAGAAATATCCATTATTATTCAATTCGCTATGTAATCCAAATATGTGTCTGAATCCTCCTGGTAGTGCAGAAAAGCCACTTGCATTGCTACCATCCCAACTTGGAGAATGAGAATTGGTAACTTTCATTTTATGGCCAGATCCTGCAATGGAACTAGTTCCTCGCCAACCAGTAGTATTTTGGAATGTTAATAAAGGAGTACTACCTAAAGGTACAATATTATTTTCGACACACCATTCATACTGGCTAAACTCATAATCGGTTGGTAAATGATAACCATTTGGGCAAATACCCATGATGCCACTACTTCCACATGGATTACAAGTATAATCAGTAGGATAATCTGCCCAATTATATGAGTTTGAAATTTGCATGGCTTCGGCCCAATCATATAGACCGCCATAAGTATTGCAGTTTGCTAATATGTTATTGTAACAATATTTTTCTACAACAGAATTATTAGTTAAATGACTATGTTCTCCTCCTGTATTATGATCATCTCTCATGATACCGATATTAATATTTTGTGGTAACCATATTTGGCTCAGGCACGAGGGTCCGCAAGCGGGTGTATTAACTGTAATTACATTAGTATACACAGTTATGCCGCAATCGTTATAAGCACGTATTCTATAATAATATGTCCTTTCACAAGTAAGTCCAGTAACAACATAACTTGTAACATTACCAACATTTAAATTTTGATAGCCAGGGACAAAATTTGTAAATGTAATATCTGTAGCAACGTCTAAGTAATATCCTTGAGCTCCCATACTTACAGACCAGCTAGATAAAAAAGAGTTTGGATATATGTTGGTTGCATTGTTTGCGTTGAAGCCAGACGGTAATTGACAATTTAAGCATCCAAAGCTTCGCCAACTAGAACTGTTTGCGTGATAAGCTTCAAAACATTGAGTAGTTATATTAAAAATGATCAAAGCATTTGCTGGGTTTGAAATAGCATCTCTTTGTGTTGAAGTTAATCGAGGGATTAATATTCCTTTGTCGTTTGATTGTATATCTAAAAGACTACTATTATCGGGGATAGTATCGTATGTGCTTAATGAAATTTGTCCTATTAACTGTGATAAAAATACCAAATTAATTGTATACAAAAGAACACTTGTTTTCATGTTGAGATTTAATTTTGTATGCAACGTAATGAGAATCCAGAGGTTTTATAAAATGTGTCTCGATAGGATAGATGAATGTTTGAATAAAGAGAACGATACCAAGACATATTCGAAGTGTATTCTGTTGCTGTCCAATACATAGCTCGTTGATTGATATCATAAAAATTACTGCTGTTGTATCTATAACCTGCAGGTAAAGCAGAAAATCCACTGGAATTTACTCCATCCCAACTGGGCGAATGGCTATTGGTTACTTTCATTTTGTAACCGGGTCCAGCTGTAGAACTGCTACCTCGCCAACCATTCGTCCCCTGAAAAGTTGTTAGACTAGTACTTCCTGTTAGATTAATTGTTGTTTCTACGCACCATTCATATCTACTCCATTCTAAATCTGTGGGTACATGAAATCCAAGAGGGCAAATTCCTTGACGTCCGTTACCGCCGCAAATGTCACAGGTTTGCCAGCTTCCTCCGATAAGTGCTGAATTGCTACTATAAGGTTCACCAACAGCTTCAGCCCATTGATACAAAGCTCCATATGATGTGCAATTAGAGGAATTATTATTATAGCAGTATTTCTCAATTTGACTATCATTATTTTGTTCTAAAGAGCCACTTATAAAATTGCCAATATTAATATTATCTCTCATAAAAAATTGCGTATAGCCTCCTGCAGTACATGAAACTGTAGGAACACAAGCACCTGTAATAACCATAATGACATTACTGTTATTCGTACTACCACAATTATTATTGGCTCTAACGCGATAATAGTAGGTAGTATTACAGGAAAGTCCAGTTATGTTGTAACTTGTAACATTTCCAACATTTAAATTACTATAACCAGGAACTAAAGATGTAAAATTACTATTTATAGAAACATCAATAAAATATGAGGTTGCTCCATTGCTAGCATTCCAATTTGCAGTAAAGCTAATTGGACTTATGTTACTCGCATTTGTAGCAATAAAACTACTTGGCAACATACAATTCAAACATGCAATTTGCTTCCAAGATGAAGAAGAAGAATGATAAGCTTCAAAACATTCAGAACTAGTATTAAATATTAATAATGAATTGGCTGGGTTGGAAATGCTATTTCGTTGTTCTGTAGTCATTCGAGGAATTAGCAACCCTTTATCTGTTGATTCTAAATCAAGAATACTACTACTATGGGGCGGGTTGCCTGTGTTGTTTATTGAAATTTGACAAATTAGCGACAGATGAAGGGAAAAGAAAAAAATGAATATAATCTTATGTATAATTTTGTATATCATTATATGATTAATTTTGCAAACAACGTACAGAGTATCCATAAATTTTTGTTCCATTATTTACACGTGCACTTTCAAAAAGTCCACCCAATAACCCTCGATACCAACTATCAGTATTGTTAAATTCTGTAGCAGTCCAATAATAAGCATGACTACCTAAATTAGCAAACCCACCATTTGATCGAGCACCTGCAGGTAAAGCATTAAATCCGCTAGCATTGGATCCCATCCAGCTTGGAAATGAAATGTCAGTTATTTTCATTTTATCGCCAGGACCACTAGGATTATTACTCCCTCTTAAGCCAGTTACTGTTTGAAACGTTGTTAGACTAGTACTTCCTGTTGGATTAATTGTTGTTTCTACGCACCATTCGTATCTACTCCATTCTAAATCCGTTGGAATATGATACCCTGCAGGGCATATGCCTTGTCGTCCTGAAC
>JAOADU010000042.1 GCA_026417155.1 Bacteroidales bacterium
ATAAATAGACGTTAAGTCTAACGTTTGTTTTCCATCAATATATCCATTCGCCTTTACAACTGCAGTATATAAGTATCCAACAGGCAAATATACCGAAAATGCACCTGTTATTGAATCCGTAACTTCTTTTACAACAATTGCTTCTTGCGGATAATCTTTATAAATAATAATGGCACCTCCTACAGGTAATTTTGATGAAAAGTCGAGTACTTTGCCTTTTAGCATAGCTACAGCAATTGGTTTTGCTGTATCGGGCAACAATATTCTAAAAATATCGCTAAGCCCTACTGAACCATCGGTCGATGAAAAATATGCATAACTACCTGATGCTGGGATTGAAAATTTAGAATCTGATTCGGCAGAATTAATGGGCTTGCCCATATTCATAGGCTCTGCCCAATGTTGCCATGTATCATCGAGTCTTCGAGTTACAAAAATATCTTCCTTGCCAAATCCGGCATGTCCTGATGTAGAATAATATAGCGTAATACCATCGGCAGCTAAAAATGGACTATAATCATGAGCAGCAGTATTTACATCGGGACCTAAATTAACAGGCTTTGACCATGAATTTTCACCAATTTTGTAGCTCATATATAAATCAAGCCCGCCATATGAATCATCTCCTTCAATGGCCATGAGTAAATATTTACCATTGGCTGTTAAAAAATAATTTACATATTGGCTATTGTTTTTAAAATCTTTTATTTTTTGTTCTTCGGGGAACGACCATCCCGAACGAGTTTTGTATGAAACAGAAACGCCGGGTTTTAAAACGACTTGGCTCCCTTCTTTAACATAAACATTTGCCAATAGGAGCATATTATTGTCAGGAGTAACCGATTGAACAAAATTATTGAAATTATTATTTAATGGAGGTCCTATATTAATTGCAGGGATCCACTTTCCATCAACATTTTTTGAAAACCAAATATCATCTTCATCCGAAACACCACCAAAATTATTTGGATGATTTTTACGCACAAAATATATTTCTTTTTCATCAGCTGTAATAATAGGAGCACGTTCGTCAAATTCTGTATTTATTCCCGGACCTAATGATTCCTTTTGAGCCTGATATTTCATGTTAACAGGAATGTTTATACGTGGTTTAATACTATCTGTGCTATTCGAAACGCCAATAGCATCTATTTCAAAATTTGCTACTTTGTTTGAATTAAGCCTTAATTCAAGTTCTGCAACTTCAAAAGGAGTTTCTTTAATAAATATATTTAACATTCGATGCGATTCTTTTGTAAACTTTGCTTCATTTTCATATGCAATTAATACTTCGCCCTGATTTTTACCATATAAGATAATTTTCTCTATTGCACCGGGCTTATAATTTTCAGCAATTCCGATTTGTTTAACCTTAATAGTACGGTCGAATGCTACCCGAATAAATTCTTCGCCTGTTTTCGACTTTTTAGCATACGTCCATGCGCATGGTGATTGGCCTCCTACAGGTAATGCATTGGGTTTTCCTAAAACTTGTTTTGATGATTTTATCTTACTGCTAAATTCCGATGAAAAGCTAACCACTTTAGATGCCCATACAACATCTATTACATTAAATTCAACTTTCCCTATGTCTATTACAGAAGGAATACCACTTGTATCGGTTTGACCAAAAACAGAATTTAGAATAAAGAATACAGCAACAATAATAGCAAATACTTTCATAACTTATCAATAGCAAGCAAATATACAAGAATAATTTCAGAATTTGAATTAAGTCATATGAAAATTTTAAATTTTTCGCCTTAAAGTATATATTTTGCCGGGTAATGTTTCTACGATATCATTAAATTCTAAATTTAAAAGTACTACAGAAACCTTGCTAACAGGTAAATTAGCTTTAATGGCTAATAAATCAATGGTCAAATCGCCTTCTTCTTTTAAAATATTAATAATTTTTTGTTCGTCTTCTGTTAAATTAAATATTATCGGTATTACTTCCGCAGAGTTCTTTTGAGATGATGTATTAGTTTCCCAGCCTAATGCTTTACAAACATCAAAACAATTTTCAACTAACGATGCTTTGTTAGATTTTATTAAAAAATTTGGTCCTTCTGAAAATGTATCGAATATTCTACCAGGCAAAGCAAGTACATCGCGATTATATTCAAATGCCAAATTAGCAGTTATCATTGCTCCTCCATCTTTTTGCGATTCAACAACCAATGTAGCATCGGAAAATGCTGCGATTATTCTATTGCGTTTAACGAAATTTGGCTTATCAGGCTTTGTTTTCGATAAAAATTCTGTTATTAGTCCCCCATTGGCAATCATTTTCTTTACATATTTTTTATGCTCCGAAGGGTATATTATATCTAATCCATGAGCTAAAACTGCTATTGTAGGTAAATTATATTCTATGGCATATTTATGAGCAGTAATATCAATTCCATAAGCCAAACCGCTAACTATTGCAATATTTTTGTCAATTTCATGTAAATCTTTTATTAACGTTTGACAGAAAGTTTTTCCGTAATTGGTAGCTCTGCGAGTTCCCACAATACTCAACGCTTTGGGTGGATTAAGGTTAACTTTGCCTATGGCAAATATTGTTACCGGCGTATCATCACATTGTGCTAATCGATAAGGATATTCTTTATCTGTAAAACTAATTATTTGAATGTTGTATTTTTCACAAAAAGCAAGTTCTTCTTCTACTCTTTTCCAAAGAATAGTATCGCTGGTTGCTTGAATAATATTTGAAGCCAATACGTCGCTTATTCCTGGAATTTTTACAAGATTCGATTTTTTTTCGTGGAATATAGCTTCTAAACTTTTACAATATGCTACAAGCTTTCTTACAGTTACATCACCTATTCCAGGAATCAGCTTAACGGCTATCTTGTAAGCATTTTCATGTTTAATCATTTAGTAAATATTTTTGTCTTTGCATAAGAATCCAGTGTTTCGAGTAATAACTGTTTACTTTGTTTATTTAGCCCGCTTAGCGAAATTGGTCTATATTTAGCTATACCTTCTTTCACTTTTTGATAAATAATAAGTTCTTCACGTTTATTGTAAAAAGCCTTTACTATTTCTATTTTGACTAACGAATTTTTAGGAATTTTTACCATGTTGTATTTAGGAGCAAAAGAAGTCATGGAATAAAATTTTATAACAATGTGCTGAGGCGATTCTTCGTCGTCGTAGATAATTATCTGATACTTTTTATTATATCTATACACTAAATATAATACAAACAAAAAGGCAAAAAAAACCGAATAAATCCACGAGGGAATAGGAAATAAATATTTTTCGTATATATCGTATAATATTCCTGCAGCAATTAATGTAGAAAATACAATAGTAACTATGGCTAATTGTCCTCGCAATCGCTCATAATCGGATTTATTATCGAATTTCATGTTTTTTATTTTTTTTGTAATAAATTGCTTTTTTGATTAATTCTAATTCTCGACTTTTTTGGTTTCTGATGCTTTTATTTTCATCGGCACGACGAAGTAAATAGGGAATTGTTAGGGTAACACTTCCAAAAGGCATATATTTAGCTACGTTGTAACCTAACTTAGCTAAATTAAAGCTAATATGGTCGCTCATGCCATACAATTGCGATGAATACACATGTTTATTATTATGCTCTATTGTAAACTCTTTCATCCACTGTAGCATCAAATAATTACTCTCTTCGTTATGCGTTCCAGAGAAAACAGCAATTTTCGATATATTCTCTAAACAATATTTCAGGGCTTTATTATAATTTTCGTCGGTTTCGATTTTTGTATCAAAAACAGGCGACGGTATTCCCTTTTGTTTTGCCCACAATCGTTCTTGTTCTAAGTATGCTCCTCTTACTAATTTTATTCCTAGTATTATTTCTTCGCGTTCTGCTGCTTTTGATAAGTTTTTTAAATATTGTAACCTATCTTTACGATACATTTGCAAAGTGTTAAACACAATAGCCCTTTGCTTATTATATTTTTTCATCATCTCCCATGCTATTGCATCAACCGCATCTTGAACAGACACATACTCTGCATCAATTAATATAGGAACATGAGCACGATACGAGCGATTACATAAATCATCAACAAAAAAGCGAAATTTATCAAATGCATCTTTTTCTTCATCAGAGAGTTCTTCGCATTTTGATTTTTTTTCTAATATTTTTTTATTGCATAATGCAGTAGGTTTAAAGACATTAAATGCTATAAATGAATTAGATGCAGATACATTAATAACTTCCACAATTTGTTTGTAGTTTTTTTCAGCTTCTTCAACAGTTTGTGCTTCTTCTGCTGCATAATCTAAAATTACTTTTACATTGAATTCGGATAATTTATTCGCTTTGGTTATAGCCTCTTGCAATGTTTCTCCTGCACAAAATAATTTATAAATAGTTGGTTTTACAAGCCATTTTATAGGAATTCGAAGTATTAATGACAAAATAAAAAATTTTTTTGCTAATTGGATAATCCACGATTTAAAAAAATAATTGTAAAACCAATATGTGTGCTTTAATTCCTTAAGCGATTTATATTGATAAGCAACTTCAATATTTTCAAAAATTTTTTCCATGAAAAGTTTATCTATGACAAAGATAATATAAAAAAAAGCCAACCCCCAATGGTTGGCTTTTGGTTTATTGGTAAACTCTTGGCTCTGTTTCGCCCCTTAATACCATCAGTGCATTCATGGCAAGTGCTTTCATTTCGTCTTCGCCCGGATATACTACAACTGGTGCAATGAATGAAACTCTTTCTTTAATATAATCTACAAAATAAGTATCGTAAGCTATACCACCAGTTAATAAAATAGCATCTATATTACCTTTGAGCACTGTTGCCATTTCACCTATAGATTTACTTACCTGATAAGCCATAGCATCGCGAACTTTTGCTGCGTATGCATCTCCTGCTTTAATGCGTTGTTCTACCTCATAAGCATCGTTTGTGCCAAGATAAGCTACATAACCTCCTTTTCCTGTAATCATCTTTTTTACTTCTTCGAGTGTAACTGTTCCGCTAAAACAAAGTTTAGCTAAAGCACCAACTGGCAATGTTCCGCTACGCTCGGGCGAAAACGGGCCTTCGCCATCAAGTGCATTATTTACATCAATCACACGCCCTTTTTGATGTGCCCCTACCGATATACCTCCTCCTAAGTGAGCAACTATTAAATTGAGTTCTTCATATTTTTTACCTATAGCATTGGCATGAGTTCGAGCTATGGCTTTTTGATTTAAAGCATGAAAAATTGAAATTCTTTCAAATTTAGGATGTCCGCTAAACCGAGCTACATCATCTAATTCATCAACTACAACGGGATCGGCAATATATGCTTTAACACCAATAACACCAGCAATCTCTTTAGCCAGCAACCCACCTAAATTGCTTGCATGCTCACCCAAATACCCGATACGCAAATCGTTAATCATAGCATCATTAACCTCATATACTCCCGAAGGTATGGGTTTTATTAGTCCACCTCGGCCTATAATAGCATGAAGCGAATAAATATCAATATTTGCTTCTTTCAGTTCCTGTAAAATAATGTCTTTTCTGTATGAATATTGATCAATTAGCTTGGGGAATGGTGCTAAATCTTCGGCTTTATGTTTTATATTTTTGGTAAAAACTGCTTTATTATCCTCAAAAACTGCAATTTTAGTTGATGTAGATCCTGGATTAATAGCTAAAATTCGAAACGAATTCAT
>JAOADU010000048.1 GCA_026417155.1 Bacteroidales bacterium
ACATAAGGGGTACAATCCTGTGCTGTATTGTTTACTAATGAACCTGTACAATAAGCATATTGATTTCCTATTTTTAACAAAATTCTACATACACCTCTTTTTTCATCTTGCCAGTTATCGCCTACTGGCGAGCAGTTAATATTGACCTCACAAGGCTCTGAAGGTTCTGTCCATGAAGGATTTTTTCTTAAAGAAACTCCCCTATAAAAATAGGCAATTTCATTGATGTGAATTTCTGGTTTACCAACGCATCTTTCAGGTTCATAGTATTCAAGACATACGATATCGCCATACACCATTTCATTGGCAAACATGCCGCTTTCATCATTATTTTGGTAAGTGTATGCCCCTAAAATTTGTGTTTTATCTTCATTATATAAAAATAATTTTGCACCATAGGGCAATTTAAAACGATCATAATATACTCCTAATGCTAAAGCACTTGGTGCTTTTATCTGTAGCCGCCAAATTCTACCGCCATTAGGTAATTCTGTCCAAGTTCCAGAATTTTCGGGAGATAAATCGGTAAAAATACTATATCCTATAAAAGGTACTCTACCATCTTTAGGATATTTGTCGTTCTCTTCCTGAAGCTGTTTGCTCGTTAAAGGAGTTAGCACAACTAAATCAACATCTGACGACGAAATACCATACTGAATGCTTGGTGGAGTTCCACCATAACTAATTTGGGCTTTTACCCAACATACTGAAGCCATAAACAACATGGCAAAAAGTAATACATTTCTCATAAGCAAAAAATTTAATTCAACAAAAATATGACGTTATTAACTTTAATTTTGTTGCATAAAGATATACATCTAAATCGATAAAAGCAATGTAAAATAATTTTTTCTTAAAAAATTTCATTACCTTTATATCAATTAAATAAATGAATTATGAAACATATTGTTTATTACTTAGTTATTTTCATTATTTTTTTGAGTTGTAAGAATTTAACTGATGAAGCTATTAAGTATAATGACCAAATTATTAGTCAACAACAAAAAATTGTACACCTTTTTAATCAATTAGATAGCAGCTTTGCTGATACTACAACAAGAAGCTATAACGAATATTATACACAATTAAAAAATGAAATTCAAAACCAACAAAAGCAAATCGATTCCCTACCTCCTTTTAACGGTTCTTACGAATTTAAAGAGCAATATAAACAACTGCTTAACGTTTACTTCGATGCAGTTAACACTGATTACAAAAAAATGATTGATTGGTACAACCTACCCGATAATCAATTTAGCCAAGCAATTGCCGATAGTTTTAATAATTCATACCAGAATGCAAATAAGAAAATTGAACATGCAGTAAATAAGTTTCTAGAATTTCAATATAATTTTGCAAAAGAGTATAATTTTTCATTGGTAAAAAATTAATATGAACTTTGATGAAATAAAAAAAAGAGCCGAATTTTTACGAAAAGAAATAGAAAAACACAATTATTTATATTACGTAGAAAACAACCCACAAATAAGCGATTTAGAATACGATTTGCTTTTAGCCGAATTGGAATCTATTGAAAAACAATATCCCGAGCTTAAGTCAAAAGACTCTCCCACACAAAAAGTAGGTAGCGACTTAAGCAAAGGTTTTCAAACAAAAAAGCATCCTTATGCGATGCTATCTTTGAGCAACACTTATTCTATCGAAGAAATTCAATCATTCATTACTCGAACATTGAAAATTGTTGATCGTAAACCAACTTTTGTATGTGAACTTAAATTTGATGGTGCCTCAATAAGCTTACACTATCGTAATGGAGAACTTGTAGAAGCCCTTACACGAGGCGATGGCGAATTTGGCGACGATGTTCTTCAGAACATTTTAACTATTCCTAACATTCCCCCAAAAATCAATTGTGAATACGATTTTATTGTAGTGAGAGGCGAAATCATGATGCATCGCGATATTTTTCAAAAACTTAATGAAGAACGAATAAAGCAAAATGAAGCCCCTTTTGCAAATCCACGGAATGCAGCATCTGGAACTTTAAAACTACTCGATACACAAACAGTAGCACAACGTAACTTACAATGCTACTTATACTATTTGCTCGGAGAACAAATTCATTTAGCAACACATTTCGAACGCTTAGAACAATTAAAAAAATGGGGGTTCAATGTTCCTCAATGGTCAACAAGATGCGAAAATTTATCTGACATAGAAAATTTTATTCAATATTGGGACAACGAACGTCATAAACTTCCTTTCGATATTGATGGAATTGTAATTAAAGTTAACGAAATTGACTTACAAGAACAGCTAGGTTATACTGCCAAAAGTCCTCGATGGGCAATAGCATTCAAATTCAAAGCCGAACAAGCCACCACAAAGCTAATCTCAATTTCCTATCAAGTAGGGAGAACAGGAATAATTACTCCGGTAGCAAATTTAGAACCAGTACAACTTTCGGGGACAACCGTAAAACGAGCAAGTTTACATAATGCTGACCAAATAATGCTCAAAGATATCCGTATCGGTGATTATGTGATTATTGAAAAAGGCGGCGAAATTATTCCCAAAGTAGTAGGAGTAGATTTTGCTCGTCGCCCCGAAGGATTAGAGAAATTTAATTTTATTACCCATTGCCCTGAATGTAATACTCCCCTCATTCGCAACGAAGGCGAAGCTGCCCATTATTGTACAAATTATTATTGTCCACCACAAATTAAAGGCAGAATAGAACATTTTGTGTCACGCAAAGCAATGGATATTGAAGGACTCGGAACAGAAACCATTGACGAACTCGTTTCGAAAAAACTCATTTATAATCCTGCCGACATTTATAAACTAACTAAATTTCAATTACTTACTCTCGAACATTTTGCCGATAAAGCAGCAGATAACTTACTTAAAAGCATAGAACAATCGAAACAAGTACCATTCCCAAGAGTATTATTTGCTTTAGGAATTCGTTATGTTGGTGAAACTATTGCTCAAAAACTTGCCTATTCGTTTAAAAATATAGATAATTTAATCAATGCAACATACGAAGAGCTAATACAAACAGAAGAAATTGGTGATAAAATTGCTCAAAGTGTCATACAATACTTTCAAGAACAAGACAATCAAACACTCATTAAAGAACTTAAAGAAGCAGGTTTACAGTTTTCGCTAAAAGAAAATAATCTTATTGTATCTGAAAAGCTAAAAGGAATGAGCATCGTAATTACAGGAACATTTCCACCACCTTACAATAGAAAAAAAATGGAAGAGTTAGTAATTCAACACAATGGGAAGCTGGTAAAATCAGTAAGTAAATCAACATCGTTTATTGTCGCAGGCGAAAAACCTGGTCCTGATAAAATGGAATTAGCCCAAAAATATGGCATCAGAATAATGAACCAACAAGAATTTTTAAATATATTAGAAAATTAATTATTTTTTAAGTAAATTAACTAAAACCCTTAAATCCTGTTCCTTATTCTTGTCAGAGATCAACAATTTACCGTCGTTTTCAACTATAATCAAATTACTTACACCATTAATTAATGACACTGTATTGTTCGATACATTAATGTAATTATTAACTGAATTTTGTATATGAACATTTTTGCCAAAAATTACATTCCCATCGGCATCTTTCGATAAATTTTCGTACAAAGAACCCCATGTCCCTAAATCAGACCAGCCAAAATCGGCTTTAATTACATACACGTTATCGGCTTTTTCCATTATAGCATAGTCTATAGAAATATTAGGGCATTCACTGTAAATGTACGATAATTTTTTTTCATCATAATGTGGATGAAGAACAAACTCTTTAAATAAATGATAAACTTCGGGCATATACTTTTCGAAAGCACTTCGTATAGAGTTTATATTCCACAAGAAAATACCACTATTCCACAAAAACTCGCCACTTTTCAAAAACATGTTTGCCATTTCGGCATTAGGTTTTTCAGTAAATGTTTTAATGCGTAAAATTTGATTTTTCGATTTTTCATTAGCATTTATTTGAATATATCCATATCCTGTCTCAGGACGTGTTGGTTTTATTCCTATAGTCAATAAAGCATCTTCCTTTCGAATAAATTCTAACCCTGTTTTTATGATATTTAAAAATTTATCGGGATGAATGATAAGATGATCGGAAGGACTTACAACAATGTTAGCTTGAGAATTCCGAGCAAATATAACCGAATTTGCAAAAGCAATACACGGAGCAGTATTTTTACGTGCTGGTTCTGCTAAGATGTTTTCTTTCGGTAGGTTTGGAAGCTGCTTTTTAACAAGTTTCGTATATTCCTGATTTGTTACTATTAGAATATTTTCAATTGGGCATATTGGCAAAAATCGCTCAACCGTTGCCTGTAAAAACGTTTTCCCAAGTCCCAAAATATCAAGAAATTGTTTAGGGCATTCGGGCTGACTTAATGGCCAAAAACGACTACCGATTCCACCAGCCATTATAACAACATAATTCGCGTTATTCATCACTTAATAATTTTGAACGCAAACGTAGTTATTTTTTAAAACTTAACCAAAACTAATGGAAAAACAAGTATGCCACTAAAATAGCAGCAATAATTCCAATCAAATCCGCAAATAAAGCACAACCTAATGCATGACGTGTGCGTTTTATTCCTACAGAGCCAAAATATACTGCCAAAATATAAAATGTAGTGTCTGTTGTTCCTTGAAATATACAAGATAATCTGCCTACAAAAGAGTCTGCCCCGTAGGTTTTCATTGCATCAATCATCATTCCTCGAGCACCACTACCACTAAGTGGTTTCATGATGGCAGTTGGCAACGCAGCTACAAAATCTGTATCAATTCCCAACCACGAAAAAAAGGTAGAAAAACCGTCTATAAGTAAGGGCAAAGCACCCGATTCGCGAAATATACCAATGGCAACCAATATTGCAACTAAGTAAGGAATAATTTTAATAGCAATTTGAAAACCATCTTTGGCACCATCTATAAATGTTTCATAAACGTTGATTTTGCGAATTATTCCTGCAATCAAAAAAATGGCAATTATTAATAAAATTATGATATTAGATGCTGCCAAAGAAATAATTCTTAATTTTTCGGCTGATATAATGCTAAAATACCACGTAATTAGCCCAATTATCAAACTTACACTACCTAAATAGAGCAATACATTTCGATTCAATAAATTAATTTTTTGCACTATGCTAACAGAAATTATTCCCGCCAAAGTTGATGCAAAAGTGGCTATTAAAATAGGAATAAAAATATCGGCAGGATTTGCAGCACCTAATTGAGTTCTATACACTAAAATACTTATTGGAATTATCGTCAAACCCGATGCATTTAATACCATAAACATAATTTGAGCATTTGATGCTTGCTCTTTGTTAGGATTCAATTCTTGCAACTGATTCATTGCTTTAAGTCCAAGCGGAGTAGCAGCATTATCTAGCCCAAGCATATTGGCAGCAATATTCATGACAATGGAACCATTAGCAGGATGATTTTTAGGAATCTCAGGAAAAAGTTTTACAAATAACGGACTAACCATTTTGGCTAATACATTTACAACCCCACCAACTTCGGCAATTTTCATCAAACCAAGCCAAAGTGTCATAACACCTGTTAACCCTAACGAAAGCTCAAAACCTGTTTTGGCCATATCGAAAGCAGCTGTCATCATAGACGAGAACACATCGACATTGCCTGTTGTTAGGGCATATAATATTCCAAAAGCGATACCTATTAGTATTAATCCAATCCAAATGTAATTTAATACCATGACACTCTATTCGTTTGTTAATGCGATACTCGAAAATATATCTTCAATTTCTTTCTCTTTAAAATTAAGAGGATGTGCATAAAAATAGAGCATATAAAGATTTTTATTATTTTGCATGGAAACAAATGAAATCATTATAGAATCATTCTGCCCAGATTCAGAATTCTTTTCTAGCAAGTATCGTATTTTGATAGCATTAACATTTGGAAATATCCTATAAATTGAGCTATCAAGAATAGTTACCTGTCCAAGCGAACGAGAACCAGTAATTGTACTAGCACAATATGTTTCTTTCGAGTAATTATACATACTAGCATCATCAATAATAGGATCGGAATATAAAACACCATAAATTGAATTGGATGAATCTGAAAATTGAAAAATAGCATCTGCTTCAGAAGTTAAATCAAAACGCTCAAAATAATTTTGAGGATAAAGAAAATGAATTCCATTCTTACTAAAACGAACATATTTGTTGTATGTGCTTGTGCTCAATAAACTATCGAATCGAGCATCCATTAATAAATTTATTTTTTCGATCGAATCTTTATCATTGTTCATAATTTTTTCTCTTTCCTGTTGTAATCCTACAACAAGCCATGCAATAATTAATATTAGAATTAAAGGCAAGAAAAATCGCGTCATATTAATATGTTTTGGTAAAAGTACACAAATTTTGCTTTATAAAAAAATTAACATATTTAAACTTGCACACACCATATACTTGTGCTAAATTTATGCAAAAAAATATATGAATATGTTATCGCATTTAAAACCCGAACTTGTGTGGAAGTATTTTGAAGAAATTTTAACGATACCTAGACCATCAAAAAAAGAAGAAAAAATAATTGAATATTTAATTCAATTTGCTACAAAACACAATTTACCATATAAAAAAGATAAAGCAGGCAACTTGCTTATTACAAAGCCAGCCACTTCTGGCATGGAAACGCTTAAAACAGTAGTACTTCAAAGCCACGTAGATATGGTTTGCGAAAAAAATAGCGACTCTACACACGATTTTGAAAAAGATCCTATTATTCCTGTAATTGATGGCGATTGGCTTAAAGCTAAAGAAACCACGCTAGGTGCCGATAATGGTATTGGAGTAGCCATTCAACTTGCTATTTTAGCATCAAATCATATTCAGCATGGTCCGATTGAATGTTTATTTACTGTCGATGAAGAAACAGGGCTTACAGGTGCTTTTGCCCTACAAGAAAACTTTTTTAGTGGTAACATACTTATTAACCTTGATTCTGAAGACGAAGGCGAAATATTTATCGGATGTGCTGGCGGAAAAGACACTGTAGCTGCAATTCGTTTCGAAAAGAAAAAACCACCTCGTAAACAAATTCCGCTTTCAATTAGTGTTACAGGTTTAAGAGGTGGACACTCTGGCGACGATATTCATAAAGGATATGCTAATGCAATTAAATTATTAACCCGAATATTATTTCATGTTCAAGAAAATTATGGCCTTAAACTTGCTAATATTGATGGAGGAAACTTGCGAAATGCTATTCCACGCGAAGCATTTGCTACCATTTATGTTACACATGAGGTTGTAGAAAAAGTTAAAACAGATATTCACCGTTTGTACGAAATATTTAAAGATGAATACAAACATACTGAGCCCAATATCAAAGTTGAAGTAAAAGAAACAGAACATACGGAATTCATCATTGATAAACGCACTCAAGCGAAATTAATTTATGCATTATATGCCTGTCCTCATGGAGTTATTGCATGGAGTCAGGATATGCCCGGGTTAGTTGAAACTTCTACTAATTTAGCATCCGTAAAAATCAAGAAAAATAAAATAGAAGTTACAACTAGCCAGCGCAGCTCTGTAGAATCGGCAAAATCAGATATTGCCAATATGGTTGCTTCTGTATTTCATTTAATTAAAGCCGATGTTAAACAAGGTAATGGTTATCCTGGATGGAAACCAAATACAAAAAGTGAAATTTTAAAAATAGCTAAACGTGCATATCGCGACTTATTCGATAAAGATCCAAAAGTTAAAGCAATTCATGCAGGTTTAGAGTGTGGTTTGTTTTTAGAAAAATACCCACAACTCGATATGATTTCTATAGGACCTACTATGAGAGGCGTACATAGCCCCGACGAAAAATTGCATATCCCATCTGTCGAACTGTTTTGGAATTTTTTACTTGAGATACTTAAAAATATACCCAAAGAATAAAGATGAATTATATTATTCTTATTTTTTTACTTTTCAGCCTGCTTCGTGCATCTTGTCAAACCATTAATGACACATTCGAAGAAGGTTTAAAGTTAAAAGAATCAAAAAAATTTAACGAAGCTATAACTAAGTTTTCTGAGGTAATTAAAAAAGATAAGTACTACCACGAAGCATGGTACCATAGAG
>JAOADU010000078.1 GCA_026417155.1 Bacteroidales bacterium
GCATTATGCAGGGCTGTGGCATTATTGCGATCGGTCAAAGAACCTCAGGAGATAGAGCACATAGAACAGATAATGGATGTGGCATATACGATGCATACAACAGCAATGCATATGGCACAAGAGGGCATGTGGGAGCAAACCATAGCTGGGACTATCGAAGGTATCGCTTTGTCGCATGGAGCAAGAGTTTCGTTTCCGGTCATATTATCAAAACATGGCGAAATATTGCACAATCACAATCATGCAAACTATTTGAAAAAAGGCGATTTATTATTATGCGATGCTGGCTTTGAATCGTTCGAAGGATATGCAACCGATCATACGCGTACAATACCTGTAGGAGGAGAATTTTCGCAGCAACAAAAAGAAATTTATCAAATTGTATTGAATGCTCAAAAAAAAGCGATGAATATGCTCAAGCCAGGTGTATTTTTTAAAGATGCTCATATTGCTGCATGTATGGAAATAGCCAAAGGATTGACGGAATTGGGCATAATGAAAGGCAATTATACAGAAGCTGTTAAAAACGGAGCACATGCTTTATTTTTTCCTCATGGCTTGGGGCATATGATGGGGCTCGATGTTCACGACATGGAAGATATTGGCGAGCAATATGTCGGTTACGACGAAACGATCGAGCGAAGCAAAGATTTTGGATTGGCTTATTTGCGCTTTGCTAAAAAGGTACAACCTGGATATGTGCTCACTATAGAACCCGGAATTTATTTCATCCCTGCATTAATTGATTTGTGGAAAAGCGAAAAGAAACATGCCGATTTTATTAATTATGAAAAAGTAGAACAATATAAAACATTTGGTGGGATTCGTCTCGAAGACGATGTATTAATAACAAACGACTCCTACAAAATTTTAGGCAAAAAACGAATTCCTATAGAAATAACCGATGTAGAACAAGAAGTTAAAAAAGGATTACAACAATGAAACTTTCGTATATTCACTACGGTGAAGGAAAAACATTAATATTTTTACATGGCTATTTGGAAAATAAGTTTTTATGGAAAGAATTAATGTTTGCTTTATCTAATTATCAAACAATTTCTATAGATCTGCCTGGTTGTGGCGAATCGCCACCACAAGAAAATCAAACTATAGATTCCATGGCACTAGCGGTAAAAGAAACTTTAGATTCATTACATGTTTCTGAAGCCGTAATTATAGGTCATTCGATGGGAGGATATGTTGCATTAAGTTTTGCCGAACAGTTTTCTTCTGTATTAAAGGGATTGATATTAATCAATTCACACCCATTTGCCGATACGGACGAGAAGAAACAAAGCCGCCTGCAAGAAATAGAACTTATTAAGCAAGGCAAAAAAACATTATTGCTTAAAACATTTCTTCCTAAACTGTATGCACCTGATTTTAATGATGCGGAAGCAATTGAAAACAGCCGCATTATGGCAGAACTTACATGTCCGCAAGGAATGATTGCTTGCCTTAATGCTATGGCAGAAAGAAAAGACAGAAGCTTTTTGCTCCATTCGCTTCCATTTCCTTTATTATGGATATATGGGAAACACGATCAATTATTTAATTGCGAATTAGCCGAGAAGTTTTCAACACAAAATCAAAGATTAATTAAAATGCTATTGCCAAATGCTGGTCACATGGGCATGATAGAAGAAAAAGAAAATGTAATAAAAGCTATCAAACAATTTTTGCTCTTATGCTATTAAATGATTATTCGTTTCTCTGTTTTACATCCTATCATCGCATATTAACTCGTACGGTTTCGGTAGGGAATGTAACAATAGGCGGAAACGCTCCCATACGCATTCAAACCATGACGAATACACCTACCGAAGATGTTCAATCGACAGTTGAACAAATTAAATTACTCTACAATAGCGGTGCAGAACTAGTTCGAATAGCTGTTCCTACTAAAAAAGATATCGATTCGATAAAAGAAATTGTTAATGATTTAAGAAAAAATCATATTCATGTACCCATAATAGCTGATGTTCATTTTATACCTGAAATAGCCGAAATAGTAGCACCATTCGTACAAAAGGTGCGAATAAATCCTGGTAATTATGTCAATCGTTCCAAATCGTCAAAAGCCAAATCATATAGTTATTCAGAAATAGAAGCAGAAAAAGAAGGCATTTATAAAAAACTTGTACCATTGCTTCGTATATGTAAGCAATATGGCACAGCTATTCGTATAGGAATGAATCAGGCATCGTTACCGTGGCGAATTGTTTATGAATGGGGAAATACACCAGAGGCAATGGTAGCATCGGCAATGGAATTTTATGATATTTGTAAGAGTGAAAATTTTGATCAAATAATTTTTTCGTTTAAAGCTAGCGATATTCGACAAACCATTTATGCCAACCGATTATATGTAAAAACAATGTTGGCTCGGTTTGGTATAGTATATCCTTTACACATAGGAATTACAGAAGCAGGTATAGACCACGAGGGAATATTAAAATCAATTATAGGGATAGGAACATTACTACACGATGGAATTGGCGATACTATCCGAGTATCGCTAACGGGCAATCCTGAAAAAGAACTGCCTGTTGCAAAAAAAATACTAAGCTTATTGAAAAAAAACAGCACATATATTGGCGAAAAAAAACATTACTTACATAACCCCTTGTTATATAATAAACGAAAAACAAACGAAGCCGATAACATCGGAGGTAATAATCCTATATTTTACGAAGTAAGCAATTCCAGTAAATTACCGATAAACTCCGATTCGATTAATGTTATAACAATTGCATCAAACGAAAATTATTATTCATTAAAGTCGAAAATACATCCATTGCTAACAAGTAATAAGCCCATAGCGATACATGTATTAGCAACAAATGGTGATGATTATTATCCGTTAGCTTTAAATATGGGCAATTTACTAACCGAAGGGTTAATAGATGCAGTGTACATTCAAACAAGTGAGGAACAAAAAAATTTTTGGCAACAAATACTTAAAATAATTCTGCAGGTAAGTGGTGCAAGAAGAACGATGAATGAATATGTATCTTGTCCGTCGTGTGCTCGTACAATGTTTGACATAGAAACAGTAGCAAGATTGGTAAAAGAAGCCACACACCATACGCAAGGCTATAAAATTGCAATTATGGGTTGTGTGGTAAATGGACCTGGCGAAATGCATGATGCCGATGTTGGAATAGTAGGAGCAGGGAAAAATAAGGCTCATGTATATTATAGAGGAGAGGTTATTGCAACTAATCTTGAAATTAATGAAGCTATTCAACGATTATTATTAATAATTGATGAAAATAATCATCTTAGCCATAGGAAAGACTGACGAAAAATTTATTAGCGAAGGCATAGACGTGTATTTGAGGCGAATAAAGCCTTTTTGTCCTATAGAAATTGAGGTTATATCTGAGCCTAAAAATCATAATAAACTCTCAGTTGAAGAACAAATGCTCAAAGAGGCATTATTGTTAGAACAGAGAATAACATTACAAGACGTTGTAATTGTTCTTGATGAAAAAGGAACAACCTATTCTTCGGTAGAATTTGCAAAACAATTCGAACGTTGGTTACAGCAACAAAAGCGGCGACTGGTATTTATTATTGGAGGTAGTTTTGGTATTCATCGGCAGTTGAAGGAAAAATATTCAACAATTTCATTATCCGCGATGACATTTAATCATCAAATGGTCAGATTATTTCTGCTTGAACAAATCTATAGAGCTTTTACAATCATTAAAGGGCATCCATATCATAAATAGTTATAGTGCATTCTAAAACTTTACATTAACTTTGCTCAAAAAAAAATGCAGTTTGTATATCCATGGGTATTGTGGTTCAGCTTGCTGATAGCAATCCCAATTCTGATACATTTATTTTATTTTCGTCGTTTCAAAACCGTATATTTTAGTCAAAATAAGTTGCTCGAAAGTGTAATTAAGGAATCACGCTCTCAACAAAAACTTAGAAATCTTTTAATATTATTACTACGTATTTTATTTATTTTATCGCTAGTATTGGCTTTTGCACAACCATACATAAAAAACGAAAGCACAATATCAAATTTGCAAAACACTTATGCGATATATATTGATAATACTTTCAGCATGCACGATGAAGGCGAACAAGGAATATCTTTACTCGATGAAGCCAAAAGTAAAGCATTAGCTTTTGTTCAGGCTATGCCAAAAAATACAAGTTATTTGTTATTTTATCATGGTCAGCAACATTCGTACGAGAAAATATTTTCATCGGAAGAAATTCAAAAAAAAATAAACGAAATATTTATTGCTCCTTCAACAGAACGCTGGAGTGAAATACTTAAGCGTTATAAAAGTGCCATTAATGCACGATTAACGAATCAGCGGATTCCTTTGGTATGGTTTTCCGATGGGCAAAAATATGCTGTAGATTATACTCAGTGGGAAAGTGATAGCTTGCCGGTTGTGTTGTTTCATCTAAATCATCCTAAAAAAAATAATGTTTCTATCGATAGTATTTGGTTCGAAAGTCCACAACACTTAATAAATCAACGCGAAAAACTATGGATTACAGTTACCAATCATGGCAGCGATGATATTACGGCGCTTCCTGTAAAATTATTTGTAAACGATACACTTAAATCAACTTCGACAATAAACTTACAAGCCCAATCTTCCATGAATATTTTTTTCGATTTTGTTAATATACGAGCAGGATGGCAATATGGCAAAGTTGAAATTGCCGACTTCCCAATAGTTTTCGATAATACATTTTATTTAACTTATAAAGTATATAAAACATTATCTGTTGCTATAGTTAGCGATCAAATTCCTCCTTTTTTTAATGCATTGGTTAAATCGGATAGTTTGTTCACGGCAAATTATTATTCATGGAACGATGTTTCATCAAAAACATTATACGATAAGCAAGCAATTATTCTGTATAATGTAACAAATATTTCTTCGGGTTTGTGGTCAGAATTGCTATTATTGGCTCAAAAAGGGAAGGTCATAATTTTTATTCCTTCGACATCAATGAAACCAGAAGAAATAAATAAACTTTTTTCGGCAACAGGTGTGATGTTTGCTGAAAAAGATACGACTAAACTTTCGCTAAGTTTGCATTCGATGGAGCAAAGTTTTTTTAAAGGCATGTTTACTCGAAAAGAAGAACGATTAAATATGCCTTGGGTAACAACAAAATATCCCATACGGATTCAGAATAATAGAATTGCCGATATATTGCTACAATTCGAAAACGGAGAAAATGCACTTATTAAAGTGTCGCACGAAAAGGGAAATGTTTTTTGTTTTGCTTTTCCTATATTACAACAAACTACAAATTTTCAGTTGCATCCACTATTTGTTGCAGTATTTCATCGAATTATTGAAAAAAGTATTGAAACTACCGCTTTGTACTATATCTTACAAAATTCACTTTCATTTTCTGTGCCTATCGATTCCATTTTCAGTGATAAACCCATAGAATTGAAAAATGTTTATACGCAGGCAACACACGTTCCTTTACAACAATTCAGATATAATGAAGTAGTAATTAGTCCGATGGTGCAGAATACAGAAGCAGGAATTTATATGCTTAGACATAATGGATGGAATGCTTCACATCTGGCATTTAATTATCCGCGTCAGGAGTCAGAAATGAAGTTTTATTCAAACGATGAGATAACACAATTTTTTAAAGACAAAGGAAGCATTACTAAGTCGTATGAAACAAGCGATATAGAAGCATTAAAATACACTATCACAAAAGATAAACAAGGAACATTTTTGTGGAAATGGCTATTAATATTGGCAATATGCTTTTTGTTAGCAGAAATGGCAGTTATTCGATTTTGGAAAGTGGTTTAATAACCATGGAAAATTAAAAACAATTTTTCATATTTGCAACAAATAAATTTGATGAAATATGGCAACAGCAGTAAAAACAAAACCTAAAAAAAGTGAATCAACCAAAAGTAAAAAATTAACAACTCAAGATTATATTCATCGCGAGGACACATACGGGGCTCATAATTATCACCCGCTTCCGGTGGTATTAGAAAGAGGAGAAGGAGTTTTTCTATGGGATGTAGAAGGCAACCGTTATTACGACTTTTTATCAGCATATAGTGCTGTTAATCAGGGGCATTGCCATCCGAAAATTGTTAATGCTATGATAGAACAAGCCAAGAAATTGGCTTTAACTTCTCGAGCATTTTACAACAACATGTTGGGCGAATACGAAGAATATATAACAAAAATGTTCGGATATGACAAGGTTTTACCGATGAATACGGGAGCTGAAGGGGTTGAAACAGCATTGAAACTTTGTCGTAAGTGGGGCTATACGAAAAAGGGAATACGCGAAAACGAAGGTAAAATAATTGTATGTAAGGATAATTTTCATGGACGTACTATAACGGTTGTTTCCATGTCGTCCGATCCCGAATCGTACGGACAATATGGTCCTTATACACCGGGGTTTATTATGGTGCCATACAATAATATAGAAGTTTTTAAAAATGTTATTCAGTCTGACCCAAATATTATTGGATTTTTGGTTGAACCTATTCAAGGCGAAGCAGGTGTTGTTGTACCAGACGACGAATATTTGAAAGAAACGTATAAACTTTGCAAAAAACACAACGTATTATTTATTGCCGATGAAGTTCAAACAGGAATTGCTCGTACGGGCAAACTACTTGCTTGCGACCATGTAGGAATTCGACCCGATATTATTATTTTAGGCAAGGCTTTATCGGGCGGGATGTATCCCATTTCGGCAGTACTTGCCGATGATGAAATAATGTTGACCATTAAGCCCGGTCAACATGGTTCTACTTTTGGTGGCAATCCATTAGCTGCTCGTATTGCTATAGCAGCACTTGAAGTAGTTAAAGAAGAAAAGCTTGCCGAAAATGCTGAAAAAATGGGTAAACTATTCCGCGACGAACTGGCTAAAATTAAATCGCCAATGATCGAAACCATTCGCGGTAAAGGCTTGCTTAATGCAGTTGTTATTAAGCCATATAATGGAAAAGAAGCTTGGGATGTTTGTTTAAAGATGAAAGAAAATGGCTTATTAGCAAAACCTACCCATCAGCACATTATACGTTTTGCTCCTCCTTTAATTATTACTAAAGAACAGGTATTAGAAGCAGTAAAAATTATCGAAAAGAGCATTAAAGAAGTAGAAAAGGAAGCCGCAAAGAAAAAGTAGTTAATAAGTTTAGCATAATATCATCGGCATCGTTTTCACATTGAGGAAAATGGATGCCGATTTTTTTGTTAAGTGAATCAGCAGACTGTTATATTTTGCTTAATTTTATCATGTTGGTACGTCCTCGGGCCTGTATGGGCGTGCTGCCAACAAATACAACAACATCATCGTTTTTAAGAAGTTTTTTTTGGATAAGAGTTTGGGTTGCCACTTCAATAGCTTCGTCTATGGTTGCAAAAGTGGGAGCATAAAATAACTGTGCACCCCAGAGTAAAGATAGTTTAGGGATTAAATGTTTGTTGTTTGTAAATATAAAAATTTGAGTATTGGGTCTATACGAGGCTATTTGATAGGCAGTATATCCCGAATGACTAAATACAACAATAGCCTGAGCACATGAATGTTGTGCTAATCGGCAAGCTGTAATACATATATTGTCCGATAAAAAAGTTCTGTCTTTATCTTTCGTTTGATGATACCGATAATAAGAATAACCCTGTTGTTCGGTAAATTGTATGATTTGTTGCATAGCTTGTACGCTTTCGAGAGGGAATTTACCGACAGAAGTTTCGCCACTGAGCATAACGGCATCGGCTCCATCGAGTACAGCATTGGCAACATCGGTGGCTTCGGCTCGTGTAGGCCTAAACGAATTTATCATGCTTTCGAGCATTTGAGTTGCAATAATTACTGGTTTTGCTTGTTCTAAGCATTTTTTGACAATTTCTTTTTGAATTAAAGGTACTTTTTCGAAAGAAATTTCTACACCTAAATCACCGCGAGCTATCATTATACCATCACTCAAATCTATGATGTTATCGAGTTCTTTTAAAGCCTCGGGCTTTTCTATTTTTGCTATGATAAAAGCATGCGATTTAGCTGCTTTTATATGTTCTCTTAATTCGATAATGTCAGTTGCTTTTCGTACAAATGATAATCCTATCCAATCAACATTTTGAGATAATGCAAAGTATAAATCCTGCATATCTTTTTCGGTAAGGCATGGTAGTGAGACAGCAGTATCGGGCAAATTAACCCCTTTTTTGGAGGATAAAATTCCTCCATTAACTACTATAGTTTCAACGCAATCTTTTTTATTGGTTGAAATTACTTGCAAACGAATTTTACCATCGTCAATTAATATCCATTCGCCGTCTTTAACATCTTTTGGAAATTGCTCGTATGTAAGGTATGCTTTTTGTTCGTTGCCTATGCATGGCGTAGTAACGATGTAAAATTTTTGACCATCGTGTAGTGTAACGGCTGAGTTTTCCATTTCGCCGATGCGTAGTTTTGGTCCTTGTAAGTCGGCTAAAATGGCTACTTCAGTTCCTAGTTCAGCATTTAATTCGTTTATGGTCGAAATAGTTTTACCATGAATGTTATGTGTGCCATGCGAAAAATTTAATCGACAAACGTCAACTCCCGAAAGAATTAATTTTTTAAGATTTTCTTTTTCGGAACTAGCAGGTCCTATGGTAGCTACAACTTTAGTTTTTGATAATGTTGGTTTCATTGGATTTTATTATTATGGTAGTTAAAATTGCTGTAATGCCTGCTACAAGAAATGTTAATATGCGCGATGTAAATAATTCTTCCATACCTGTAGAGATCCAAACTATAGTAAAAGAAATACCAATAAAAATGGTTATTATAGCAGAAATGGAATGAAATTTTTTCCAAAATAATGTACATAAAATAACAACAGAAAAAGTGCCTCCTATACCTGCCCAAACATAACCAACCAGCGTGTATATTAAGTTAGTTGGAGCAAAGAATGCTGCCAGTAAAGCACAAAGAGCTAATAATACAGTAATAATTCGAGAAATCCACAACACATTGTTTTTATTTTTAACAAAGTATGGTTTAATAATGGATTCAGAAAGTTCTGTTGCCGAAACAATCAAAAGCGAATCGGCAGTGCTCATAATAGCAGCAATAATACCCGTAATAAGCAAAGCAGCAATTATGGGTGGGAATAAGTGTACGAGCAATCGTGGCATAACCAGTTCAGAGTCGGGAAGTCCTTGAGGCCCAAAATAGGCAAGTCCTAACCACCCGATAGATAGTGCACCAATATATGCAACAATTGTCCATGCAATACCTACATTTCTACCGATGATAGCATGTTTAGTATTTTTAATTGCCATAAAACGAATACTTAGTTGAGGTTGTCCGCCAAGGTAACCAAAAAACCATGAAATGCCTCCTATAACAGTTCCAAACCATAAACCGTTAGATGTTTCACCGATGATGTTGGTATATCCAGTTCCTGCATTTTTTAATGCTTCTGCAACCGATGTGGCAAAAACATTAGTTGTGTGGGGCAATTGTATGAATGCAACGATAGGCGCTACAATTAAAATTGTAATCATGATAATCGATTGAAGTACATCGGCATATGCAACGCTTTTAAAACCTCCATAAACAGCATAAGGTATTATAATAGCAGCAATAATGATAGTTCCCCATGCAGCATCAATATTAAAAAGAGTATGAAAGGTTTTTCCTCCGCCAAGAAATTGAGCTCCTACGTAAAAGAAAAAAAAGAAAACGATGACACTACTAGCAACAGCTCTTAATAACATACCATTTTTACCAAAACGTTTAGCTAAATAATCGGTGTATGTTTCGGCATTATATTTTTCTGCTTCATTTCTAAGACGCCAGGCAATTAGCCACCAAGCAGTGATAATTCCTAAAACGCATCCTACGGCAGTCCAAACACTCGAAAGACCTACGGCATAAGCATAACCTGGCAGTCCTAAAAGTGCCCACGACGATTCTCCTGCCGAACGTTCCGATAAAGCGGCAACCCATCCCGGTAATGTTCGGCCTGCAATGGAATAATCGCTTTGCGTTTTTACTTTTCTGCCTTGGTAAATACCGTAAATTAGAATAATTAATAAATAGGTTGAAATAACTATTAAATATTGCCATTCGGTTGACATAAAACAAAATATTTTAGCGAATATAATGAAAAATAATATTCATGCCATTTAAGTAATCATTACTTTTATAATTGAAAATCAAATTTTAGCAAAAGTTTTACATTTTT
>JAOADU010000018.1 GCA_026417155.1 Bacteroidales bacterium
CCCACCATACGTGACACAATTCGATGCCACGTTATTATAACAATATTTCTCTACCTGACTATCGTTATTTTGTTCGGCAGGATCATTTACCATCACACCAACATCCATATTCGCGAGCATAAATACCTGACTGCCACAGGCAGGAGCAGTTGGAATGCATGACGAGGTCGTTACCGTTCTCGTATTGCTGTTGCCACTCGTACCACAACTGTTATACGCCCGTACACGATAATAATACGTCGTGTTGCACGTTAAGCCCGTTACAGCATAACTCGTAACATTCCCCACATTCAAATTATTATAACCCGATACAAACGTCGTAAAACTATTATCAGTAGCCACATCTAAATAATAACCCGTAGCACCACTACTCGCCGTCCAATTCGCAGTAAAACTTGTTTGTTGAATATTTGATGCAGAATTTGCCGTTGGAATGGAAGGGTTAACACAACCACACGACATCTGTATCCACTGGCTTGTTTGAGCATCGTACCATTCAAAGCAACGAGTCGTGGTATTAAATATCAACAACGAATTAGCCGGATTGCTTATCGCATTCCTTTGCGCTGTTGTAAGACGCGGTATTAACAAACCCTTATCTGTGGCTTGTATATCCAACATCGACGAATTGTCGGGATTAGCACCCGTCGTGTTTATCGATATCTGACCTCGCAACAATACCGATAAAAACATTAAACATAATAAAAATACATTCCAATGTTTCATATACACTTAATTTTTAAAAGTTTAACATCATATATTTTGTCATTTTATATAATACCGCATCAGGTCCGATTTCTTCTGACGAGTTACCACCAACTCCACACCCGAACGCAATTTTAACCGCAACGGATTACCATTCTGTATCTCTACTATATGAACCATATTTACTAAGTATTTATGATGTACACGCAAAAAATGATAACCACACAAAACCTGCTCGTAATAACCTATCGACTTGCTCGAGGTATATTTTTTACCACACACCGTAAATATATTACAATAACCACCTTCCGACGACATATATTCTATCGCTTCCATATCTATTAATACCACACCGTTACTCTTCGATAACCATAACTTGTTCAGATTTTTCTCGTTCAACATACATCTTTCTTCGCTGTTTTTCATCATCATCATCATCTATATTTAAACGGTTGAATAGTTGCACTTTTCGACAAAATTGAATAAACCCACATACAGTAAAGAAAAACTATTCACTAAACCAATTGACACCGCACATAAGAATTGATTTGCCGCAGAAATGAAAATTATATTTAATCGAATAAATTTTAGAAAAGCATTCTCTCTCTCTCTCTCTACAACCATGAGGGTTTTAGAAAACATTAATCCCACATGCCACGTTGTGAGTAAACGTATCACATTTGGACTCTGGTACAAATTATACGGCATTTCCTGTATTTTTTGCAAAGTTAATTTTTTTTTTAAAAAAAAACTTTTTGCCATTTTTTTTACCATCATTTTCACTGTACCTCCGACATCCGTGTCGGAGAAAAAAAACACTGGCAGGATGCCAGTGGTACAGTGTGGCTCCGACATCCGTGTCGGAGCGTGGATTGATAATTTTAACCATTCTTTTTTCGATTTTTTTTAGTATTAATTATAAAATCAAAAAGTATTCAACATGCAACAACTCATAAAATTCGCTTAATTTTGTACAAAATTATTAGTTATGTACTATTACATTATTCTATTCGCATGGATAAGCATCTGTTTACATACAATGGCTCAAAACAAAACAGGCTGTATATCAGGAAATTGTAAAGATGGTAAAGGGACATACGTCTTTCAAGATGGTGCTGTTTATGTTGGCGAGTTTGTTAATGGAATCATGGAAGGTTTTGGTAAACTTACCGATAAATATGGCAATGTGTATACAGGTCAGTTTAAAAACAACAAATATGAAGGTATCGGCAAGTTTGAACGAACAGACGGGACGAAATATATTGGTGAATTTAAAAACGGACGCAGACATGGCTTAGGAACACAATATTATTCGGCATCGTACAAAGAAAAAGGCAAATGGGAAAATGACCGATTCATGGAAGAAGCCAGTTTTCAGGATTTTATTGTCGAAGAGCCGTATTCTTTTTGCCAAGCATTGATGAGTATATTGCATTCTGCAGGTTCTAATTTCGAAGGAGTAAAAGGCGAACAAATAAATAAACTTATTCCTGACGAATATTATTGTACAGTTCCTATTAAAGAATTGTCAACCGTATCCATACATAGTAAAAACGGCTATTCGGGCACATATTTCAAAGGCAATTACGCCGAAGCATTACAAAAAGCTGAAGAACTCCATAAGATGGTTAAATCGTGTTTCGAAACTGGCTGCTATACGACACAATTAACTAATCAACAAACTGCCCAAGAAAAAACGTATGAATATTTAATTCTTAGCTCTTCAAAAAATTGTCAACAAACTACTGTAGGCACTAAAATTATTGTAAAAGCAAAAAGCGAAAAAAATGCGGGAACCGTCTTATTAGAAATTATTCCTCGTCCATAGTTCCTCTATTTTTCTGACAATCGAAGCCGTACTAAAACCACAAAATTCATATTGCTCCATTTGTGTAGCATGTTCTATAAATGTATCGGGAACACCCAATTTTATGCACCTATTTTTTAAATTATTCTCGTTCATTACATCGAGTACAGCATCGCCAAAGCCACCAACAATAGTACCATCTTCGATGGTAATAATTATGTCGTATTGTTGGCATGCTTTAATTATCAGGTCTTTATCTACAGGCTTTGCGAATCGCATGTTGTATATGCCTATTTCAATTCCTTTATCTTTGAGTTTTTGAGCAGCTCGCAAAGCAAAATTAACAGGATGCCCCAATGCAAGTAAAACAATATATTTTCCGTCGGCAAGTATCTCGCCTTTGCCTATTTCTATTGACTGAAATGGTTGTTGCCAACTGGTATGCACACCCTTGCCTCGTGGATAACGGATAACCATCGGGCGTTCGTATTTTGCGGCAGTGTACATCATGTTTCGTAATTCAATTTCATCTTTCGGTGCAGCTATTGTTAAATTAGGAATACACCGAAAATATGCTAAATCGAAAACTCCCTGATGTGTAACACCGTCTTGTCCTACTAAACCTCCTCGATCGAGACAAAAGACAACGGGCAAATTTTGTACAGCAACGTCGTGAATAACCTGATCGTAGGCCCGTTGCATAAAACTCGAATAAATATTACAAAAAGGTTTCATTCCGGCAATAGCCAAGCCTGCCGAGAAAGTTACTGCATGTTGTTCGGCAATCCCAACATCAAATGTTCTTTCGGGAAAATGTTGCTGAAAAATATGCATCGAGCAACCTGTAAGCATAGCTGGTGTAATTCCTACAATTTTATCGTTTTGCTTCGCTAGTTCGACCAGCGTATAGCCAAACACATCCTGATAATTCAATGGGACATTGGTTTCTGTATTATCTACTACAAGTTTTCCGGTTTCTTTGTCAAAAATACCGGGAGCGTGAAATGTTACTTGATCTTCTTCGGCTTGTTTAAAGCCTTTTCCTTTTTTTGTCTGAATATGAAGCAATTTAGGTCCTTGAATATTTTTAAAATCTTCCAAAATACGAATCAAATATAACAAATCGTGTCCGTCAACAGGTCCGAAATATCTAAATCCAAATGATTCAAACAAATTGCTATGACGTAATACAACACTTTTAATAGCATTATCAATTTTTTGAACAAATTTTTGTGCACCTTCTACTCTACCCAAAATTCGCCAAACATCGTTTTTAACCTTGTTGTATGTTTTTGATGTGGCGATATCGAGCAAATATTCGCTTAATGCACCTACATTTGGACTAATAGACATTCGATTATCATTAAGTATAACGGTAATGTTGGTTTTAGAAGCTCCTGCGTTATTTAATGCTTCAAATGCCATGCCTGCTGTCATGCTCCCATCGCCAATTACAGCTACGATTTGCCTGTCGGTAATATGTTGAAGCTTATCGGCAATAGCCATGCCCAATGCTGCCGAAATGGATGTAGAAGAATGTCCAACTCCAAATGCATCGTATGGGCTTTCTTTGGGAGTAGGAAAACCACTTATGCCCCCTTTTTTTCTGTTGGTATGAAATAATTCTCGTCGCCCGGTTAAAATTTTATGAGCATATGCCTGATGACCAACGTCCCAAATGATTTTATCGTATGGTGCACGATATACATAATGTAACGCAATAGTAAGTTCTATAACACCTAAATTTGCCCCTAAATGACCCGGATTGCACGAAACCGCATCAATAATAAACTGTCGTAATTCTTTTGCTAAAGATAATAATTCTATTGGCGACAACTTTTTTACATCGTCGGGATTATTTATTTGAGATAATAAAGGATATTCGCCCTTAACCATATTTAATGCAAAAGTAACTATTTTTTGAATTTTCTTTTCTGGCTTAATTGAGTGTAATGTTAACGGAATACTTCATAATTTATCATATATCCCTGATCGTTGCATGTTATTAGAAAATATTTTCGCACTGGCTTTTGTAAATGACTGATACTAAACGGCGATATCCCTTTTAATGGGAAGCCATTGGGCATATTGCCATCTTTATCTACCAAATACAATTGATTGTCGCAAACAATTCCTATTTTATGTTTTGCCATGGGAAATTCATAATATGTTGGTTTATATTGTGAAAAACATGGCAGCTTGTATTTTAACATGACTTTATAATTTCTTTTAAAAATATTCAAGTTATTTTCAACAATAAAGATAAATTCATTCAACCCATCGCCATCCATGTCGTTATATAAAAAGTAATGTTCTGTTTTTTCATCAATGAATGTTTTTGTTGCCTGTTTGCCATCGGTATAAATAAAATGAATATTACCATACACATCATTCACAATAAACCGAGATTCGGTTTCTTTATTTTTAGGTTCGAAATATAAATACGATTTTTTATTTACAGCAATGTTTTCTTTAATAAAATAAGGCTTACCCTGTTTGTTGGCAACATATACATTAAGCGAATCGGCATAAAATACATATTCTTTTTGCTCGAATTTTGCAAATTGTATTGGCAAATAGACATAATGATTGGTGGGTTTTGGTTTCCAGTTTTTGTCGAGCGTTCCGTTTAATGTATATGAGTAAATATTCTTATCGCGACAAGCAATATACATTCGAATGTCATTTTTACCTGTCCAATCATATATGCTAACTCCATTGGTTGCAGGTGATTTGAGTTTTACCGGAAACGGATATACCATTTCGCCATTCCGATCAATAACATATAGATAGTTTCGTGTACTAAACAAATATTGTAATTTTTTATTGTTAAACATATCTATCTGATAAATATCGCTTCGTATTTGTTCGGGTAAATGGTTTTTCCATAAAATCCTTCCCGACGAATTTATCAAGTACAAGTTATTGTACAAATCCTGAACAATAATTTCTTTCTCCTGAGTATTATGATTTAAAACAAATACGGGTTTCATCATCGCAATTGTATCGAGTTTGCTTTCCCAAACTGTATGTGTGTTTTCTTTAATTTCGGGACTATAACGAATAAATAAGCTGGCATAAAGCATTTGGTTTGTATTAGTTAACTGAAAACTAATAGCATCTAATTGCCGCAACACATCAAAATGAACATTAAACACATTCGATAGCTTGCTATTAAGTACTTCTTTTACAATATTTTGCGATTTAGCTATATCTAAGTAACACAAGAAGTTTGTTTGTAACTCTATCATTTCTGTGTATGAGCGATAGAGTTTATCGTTATCCAATGTTTTTTTAAGAATATTTGCATAATGCAATCTTTTTAATGATTCTTTCGATGATGAAAAAATAATATAATTGTCAATGTACGTAAAATAATTTGTTTGATAGGATCGAAATAACTTTCCAAATAATATTTCTGGTACATTTTGTACTGGGAATGTGTATATTGTACAAGTGTAATCGGCATCTAATTTTATTGGAATTTCTACATCGTTCCATTTTTTATTTTTCATCCGTATATATTTCGTTAAGGTGCTATCTAACAACTCCTTGGCAGTACTTTGGTTGGCAGTGCGAAATATCCAAAACATGTCGTCGGTGTTGTTTGTATCTTTTAATTCTGGATTTGCAGCATTTACAAAAACACACTCTTTGTAAATTAATTCTTTAAATATTGGTAATAGGGCAATAGTCGTTTGTTTTTTTACCGATTCTAAAATTTGCTGACGCCGATTATATAGTCCATAAGCCTCTAAATGTTTGTCATAGTCTTCTTGCCACTTCGTAAAATTCGAAATACTTAAATATAAAAACAAATAAGTTTCTTTAGGCAATATGCTTGTTGCGGTGATACTAACAGGTTCTTGTGTTGTTAATATTTTAAGATAGTTAGTTAAAGAGTCGCCCTGATCAATAAATCCATTTAATAACAACATATTTTGCGAAACATGCCAATCCAATGCAGACCATTCTGCAACAGTTTGTTTTACATTTATACTTTTCTTGGCATGTGGCGACAACCAATCCGACCAAAGACGAGGAAATAATTTATGATTTATCAAAACATTTATTTCAACATGTTGTCCCGAGGTTTTTATAACTTTTTGAAACGAAGGATTATTAAACAACGAATATTGACTGTTAAATTGTCTAATTACGCTTTCAATTAAAAGCGACGATGGCGATATAAATAACCATCCGTTTAAATACGTAAAACTATAAGTAGAATAAAATTTTTCTGAGTTCGTTTTTACCAAAAAAAAACTATTATTGTTGTAGTTTCTTTCTTCAAATGTTATCTTATTTTTATATAAGTCCTGAAAAAGTGATTTTATAGCGTGAATATTAGTAGAACTACCTGTGTTTATAATATATAATTCGTTGACTTCGTTTTTTCCACACGGATGAAAAGATACAATTACAGGTCCTTTTTGCGATTGATATTTAAACAATGAATGATGCTGATATACGCTATCTATAAATGAAATGGCAATATTCAGATTATTAAAAGCAGGAATATTTTGCAACAACAACCAAGGTTTACACGATGCATTTAATCGCTGATGCAAATTTCGAATATTTTTCGATTCTATTATCAGCGCTGCATCTGTTGGTATATATCTATATATTTCTGAGATTATTATTTCCTTTTTTGTGTAGTAATTTTGATAATAATAAATTCCACCCGCAACTAATCCGCTTAATACTAATAACACAATAATAATTCGAATCCATTTTCCCATAATAGCAAAACTAAATAGATATAATTACATGCTACGTACATAATGCAAAAAATAATAAACGATATATTGTTAATAAAGCAAGTTTGTAAATTCGTCGAATTTCATTTAATTTTACTCAAAAAAAGTTATGAATCATACATTGCCGGTATTAAGATATCAATTTCATGAATTAGAGCCAGTTATTAGTCAAAGAACCTTAGAATTTCATTATGGCAAACATCACCAAACTTACGTAAATAATCTGAATCAACTTATTGTTGGAACTCGTTTTGAACATGCCGATCTTCTAACCATCATCAAAGAAGCCGATGGTAGTATTTTTAATAACGGTGCACAAGTTTGGAATCACACTTTTTATTTTGAAGCGTTTTCGCCAACCCCTCAATCAAAACCAACAGGTAAGCTGCTCACACTTATTGAACAACAATACAACACATTCGAACAATTTATAGATCAATTTAACCAAAAAGCCATAACTCTTTTTGGTTCTGGATGGGCATGGTTAGTACAAACTCAACGTGGTGAATTAGATATTGTTCAAACTTCCAATGCCGGTAATCCTATACGCGATGGTTTACATCCGCTGCTTACTTGCGATGTATGGGAGCATGCTTATTACCTTGATTATCAAAATCGTCGAGCCGAATACGTACAAAAATTCTGGAATATTGTTGACTGGAAAATTGTAGAAAATCGCTTGTTATAATGGTGCAGGTATTACATTTACTGCCGAAGCTTTAAAATTTATCCAAATTTCATCTCCATGCGTTAATTTCATATCGTTTAACGAACGATGAGTTATCGTAGCGTGTAAAATTATTCCTATATCAACCAATACATCTACTGCATTGGGTTGTATAAGTATATCCACAATTTTTCCTTTAAATTGATTTTGCATACTCGAATGCAAGGGCATTGTACTTAACACAATGTCATTACTTGAAATGATAATCATCGCTTGTAATACTGGTACTTCTTGAGTTGAAATAATCGTAATTTTATTATTTATTTCATATTTATCATCGCCTAAATAATGAGCATAAAATACATTTTTAATGCCCGTGAGTTTTGCAACAAACGGATTAACAGGATTTTTTAAAATTTCCGTCATCGTTCCCGTTTGTATCAACTCACCACTATGCATGATAGCAACTTTTTGCGATAATATTAATGCTTCCTGAAAATCGTGTGTTACATGAACTATCGTATAGCCTTCTCTATGCATTTGTCGTAACAATAACATTATTTCATATCGAGCACTTGCATCAACCGAAGATAACGGCTCATCGAGCAATAAAATCTCCGAATTCGACACTAAGGCACGTGCCAAAGCAACACGCTGAGACTCGCCCGACGACAATTCTTTCGGATACTTGTTTAGTATAGACTTTAAGTTAAACCAATTTATTATCTTATTTAGCTGAACATTGTCTACTTTTTGCTGAAATGCTATATTTTTTTTTACACTCAAGTGTGGAAATAATGAATTTTGAGCTGTTACATACGAAAAACCCCTTTTATAAATTGGCACGTGAGTTATATCTTCATTATTCTTATATATTTTGCCTTTAGATGGTTTCTTAAATCCTGCTAAAATATCGAGCAAAATAGTTTTTCCACTACCCGATTCGCCTAAAATTATCCAATATTCTCCTTTATTTATAGTTACATTAATGTTTTTTAATAAAAACCCCGGCAATTGATACGTTATGTTTACAATGTCAAGCATTTATTTAATTTTATGAGCTAAAATTCTTAAAATAATAAATACAATCAAGCTTATTAAAACAATAACTGCTGCTATGGGTTGTACATACGACAATCCAAACTGATTCATTCGTTCAAAAAGCAATACCGATGAAGTCATCGGATAATATGCAATAACAACAACTGCACCAAACTCACTCATTCCACGAGCAAACATCATTATAAATCCTGTTACGATATGCTTCCATGCTAAGGGCAAGGAAATTCTTAAAAAAACTTTCGTTGGCGAAGCACCCAAAGATAAAGCCGATTTTTCAATATTTTCAGATATCTGGCTAAAACCTTCTCGAGCAGATTGTATTAGCAATGGTAGGCTTACAAATGCCATAGCTAAACTAATACCTAACCAATTATCTACAATTTGTATTCCATGAGAAATAAAGCTATTTTCTGACCAAATTGTTAATAATGCAATGCCTGCTGCCGAATGCGGAATCACTAAAGGAATATCTATTATACTAATTATTAACTTTTTAAAAATAAATTCTCTTTTAGCTAACAAATATGCTAAAGGTATCGCACCTACAGAAAAAATAAGTGTTGTAATAAATGCTACTATCAAAGTTCTTCGAATACTATCCCAAACTTCAATGTCATTTGATAAAGGCTGCCATGATGTCCATATACTGCCTATTAGAAGTTTAAACAAAGGAGCTATAATAAACAATAGTACAATAGCACTTAATATCATTACAATCCAATTAAATAGGCTTTTGTTCTTCATGGCAAACATTGTCGGATAAAATTACTAAAAAAGGCTGACTTTTAATAGTCAGCCCCATTGCCTATGAAAAAAGTTTACATAGTCGTTATTCTTTTTGGATGATAAATTTGTGTTGCACATTAACACTTGAAGAACAAATATGCAATACATAAACTCCGTCGGCAATATTAGATACATTGAGTTTAAACTCTCCTGCTGTTTTATTAAATTTTTCGATAAGTTTATTACCTAAAATGTCGTACACTTCAATTTTATAATCTTCATCCATTACTTCAGACGAAAACATTATGGTTAATTCACTCGAAACAGGATTAGGATAAATTTGTATTTCTAAACTTTTATTGCTTTCTCCTTTTGTGTATTCAGGATCAAAATCATTTTCTACTACAAAAGATTTGCAATTTGGCACACTATACAAATTACTTACTTTTGTACAACCTAAGGCATCTGTAACGGTAACTCTATAGTTTCCTTTACATAAATTTGTTGCAGTTTGTGTAGTTTGTCCATTACTCCATAGGTAAGTATAGGGCGGATCTCCACCTGTAACATTTACAGTTATACTTCCTTTACATTGCCCTGCAGGAGTGCACGTAATTGTTCTTGCTATACTGATATTTTTTGCTGATACACTTCTGGAAACACTAACTTGTGCATTGCAAGCATCTTTTACAGTAACAGTATAAGTTCCGGCAGGAATATTTTGAATAATTGAAGTAGTTGCTCCTGTATTCCATTTATAAGTATAAGGCGGTGTTCCATTAGATGCTGTTGCTACAGCTGTTCCTGTAGGCTGGCAAGGAGAAGATGCATATGTAACAACAGAAGCACTTAATGCTTGTGGTTGAGATAAAACGGTTGTCTTTACGACAGTATTGCTACATCCATCTTTTACGGTTACCCTATACGTGGTATTTGCTATTAATCCAACAGCAGTTTGAGTGGTTTGTCCATTACTCCATTGATATGAATATGGAGGCATGCCACCTATAGGA